>JAGCNO010000003.1 GCA_017645905.1 Prevotella sp.
AGCCAAATTACTGGGTGAAAAGTAATCAAAAGACCCCCGCTGATTTTCATGCCTTTAGAAAAAGCCGTTCTTTCTCATGGAAAGGACGGCTTTTTCTAAAGGGCGTAGATAGAAGGCTACAATGCCTCGAGCATGCGCTTAAGGACCACGGAACAGGAAATTTCGCGGTTGGCGGCCTCGGGAATGACAAGGCTGTTGGGACTCTCGATGACGTCGTCGGTGACGATGAGGTTGCGGCGCACGGGCAGACAGTGCAGGAACTTACCATTGTTGGTCCACGACATGTGCTCGGTGTCGACGGTCCAGGAACGGTCCTCGCTGGTTATCTTGCCATAGTCGGCAGGATTGGTGACGCCGGGGTTGCTCCAGTTTTTGGCGTAGATGAAGTCGGCACCCTCAAAGGCCTTCTTCTGGTCGTACTCCAAACGGGCGCCACGGACAAACTGCGGGTCGAGTTCGTAGCCCTCGGGATGGGTGATGACGAGGTCGATGTCCTTGTCGGCCATCATCCACTGTGCAAAGCTGTTGGGCACGGCCTGCGGAAGAGCACGGCAGTGGGGAGCCCAGGTGAGGACGACCTTGGGGCGAGCTGCGACACTGTCGCAGCATAGGGGACGGGGAAGGTGCTCCTTGATGGTGATGAGGTCGGCAAAAGCCTGGAGAGGATGGACGGTGGCGGTCTCCATAGCGAAGACAGGGCGGCCGGAGTAACGGATGAACTGGTTGAGGACGGTCTCGGCATAGTCGTACTCACGGTCGGTGAGCCCTGCAAAGGAACGCACGCCGATGATGTCGCAGTAGCAGCCCATGACGGGGATGGCCTCGAGCAGATGCTCACTCTTGTCGCCGTCCATAATGACGCCGCGCTCGGTCTCCAGCTTCCAAGCCCCGGCGTTGACATCGAGCACGATGACGTTCATGCCCAAGTTCATGGCGGCCTTCTGGGTAGAGAGGCGGGTGCGCAGCGAGTTGTTGAAGAAAATCATCATCAGCGTCTTGTTCTTGCCAAGGTGCTGATACTTGTATCGGTCATGCTTTATCTCCATGGCCTCGGCCAGCGCCTTGTCAAGGGGGCCGATGTCCTGCACGTTAATAAATGATTTCATAAGTCGATAAGTTTATTTCTGTGAATAAGTTCCATACAGCCTGGTGCCCGCAGCCATTTCACTGATAATCGTAGATATGTCAGCCACGTCAACAGCACCGTCGTCATTGACGTCGGCCTTCTCCTGCGGAATGTCGGTGCTGCCGGACATCACGCTGATGACTGAAGAGATGTCGGCCACGTCAACAGCACCGTCGCCATTGACATCGCACTTAGGGCCCACAGGCTCCTGTCCCTCCTCCTGCAGGTAAAGTTTCAAGCAGGGCTGGCTGTCACCAGCGAAGGTAATGGTGAGGTTCGCCCCGCTGACAGGCTCACTGAGGGGGATGACAAGCGTCTGCTTCTCCTTGCCTTCTCCGACGATGACATATTCCCCGGCAGTGAACTTCTGCCCGTTGAGTTCAGTCACCTTCACATCGCTGCCGTAGTTGCTGTAGCCGTAGATACGGATGCTCCTCACGGTAATGTCTTCGGGCACGCTGATGGTGTATTTCTGTGCGCGTAGCTTGAGGGTCTGGTCCTGTCCTGCGGCGATGCTTCCTGTCTGGTTCAAGATGCTCACCCCGTCGGAGAAAAGCTGCTGCTTAGCGGTCTTGTCGGTGCCTTTGAAGGTCAGTGCCGACACTTCGTGCTCGCCAGGATTGCGGCGCAGACAGAGGATGGTAGGCTCCTCGACGCCTTGGACCTCGCCCCCTGCTATGCAGTTAGCATTCCATTCACGGCGCTTCTTGTTGGATTGGTCCTGGAATATCTCCACATAGCTGTATCCAGCGAACTTCGATGTCGCACTGCCATGCCACAGCGTTCCTCCATCGTTAGGATTGCTGGTGTCCAGTCCCCACGACTCCTCCATCGAGTCGCTGATGCCATCGCCGTCGGTGTCACTGTAGCCAACGTTTTGGGTCATCAGTTTCGGCCATGCGCCATTCTCCACCTGGTCCTCGGTAAGCTGGCCGTTGTAGATGTTGTCGGTCTGCTTGTCAATCTGACCGTAATGTGCGCCGTTAGTGCCCGAATTGGTGTCTCCCCAGCGTTCCAGCACCTGGGAGACAATCATCTCGTCGACGCAGTCGCGGTAGAGCGAGGCACCGGCATAGTCGAGCACCTTGTCGTATGTTTCCTGAGCCGTGTGTGTGGTCACGTGCACGAACTCACGAGGCTGGCGCAAGTGTATGGTGTCCTTGGTCACACTGGTCCAGGTACCGTCCTGACCGCTGGCATCAACCTGGTTCTGTATGCCGATGGTCCAGTTGTCACGGTTCATGTCCTCATGTTCGGGGTTGTAGTTGCCTTCGGTGTAGAAGTGTCCCCATTTGTGCAGGTCGTGAGCAAAAGCGGGATAGGTCTTGATGTAACTGTTGGTACGGATATTGGGCGCACAGATGCGCTTCTGGATGTTGGCTGAACGCTGGTCGGTCGATGGTCCGGGCTTGTAGTAGTTGCCTACGAAGTTCACGTCGATGGCCTCGGCGCCGTAGCATCCGTTGCCTCCCCAGTTATAGAACACGTTATTGCGAAGGTCGCAGTAGTCCTCCGTGTCGGGGTTAGTGTCGCCACCCAGACGAGGCACACGGCTGGTACACTGTGCAATGAGATTGTGGTGGAACGACACGTTGGTGCCACCCCAGTTGCCGCCGTAGCCGTGTGCACCCTTGGTGTGTCCGGCGTCGTTAAGCGCCTGACTGATGATGCACCACTGGATAGTGCCGTTGGTGGCAGCCGAAATAGAAAGACACTCATCAATGCTCCACGAGACAGAACAATGGTCTATGATAAAGTTGTCGGCGGCATTGATGCCAAAGCCGTCTCCCTCATGATTGGCCACCTGGCGCTGTCCCAGACGGAAGCGCAAGTAGCGTATGATGGCGTTCTCACAGGAAATAGTTACGGGATAGTCGGCCAAGCAAATGCCGTCGCCAGGAGCGGTCTGTCCGAGGATGGTAATGTCTCCGCAATTCAGGTCAAGAGTCGAAGTGAGATAAATGGTTCCACAGACCTGAAAGGTGATAATCTTCTTGCCAGGCTGCTTGACAGCCCAACGGAACGTGCCCTTCTTGAGGTCGTTCTCGGCACAGTCGTCGAGAGAGGTTACAACGTAGGTCTTACCGCCGCGTCCACCAGTGGCATAGCGGCCATACCCCTCTGCTGTTGGAAAAGCCAACAGCTTCGTCTCCTGGGCAATGCCCAAGGTGACGAAGCTGAGGAGGAATGTCATGGTTAGTAATAGTTTCCTCATAGTAGTTTAGTAGTGGTATTCGTTTGTTTACTTGCTTACTTCGTTTTCCTCTCGCATGTCTATGAACTCGCGGTTACTGTCGTAGAACTCGTATTGCAGGAAGGCCATCTTCTGACTTGGTATGACGCGGATGCCCAGTCCGTACTTCATCTGCCATCGTAGCCTGAGTGAGAATACGCCCTGATTGATGTAGGCTGCCACGTAAGGATGGACATGCAGCGAGAACCGCTTGATACCAATCTGATTTACCAGACGGTCTATCTTCGCCTCCAACTGGTCGGTGAAGAGTATACTCGACTTTATCTTTCCCGTTCCGTGGCACGTAGGACAACTCTCCTCTACGGCTACGTCCATAGCAGGACGCACACGCTGGCGGGTAATCTGCATCAGTCCGAACTTCGACAGGGGCAGAATGTTATGGCGAGCACGGTCTTTCTTCATGTTCTCGCACATACGTTCGTAAAGCATCTGTCGGTCTTCGGCCAGGTTCATGTCTATGAAGTCTACGACAATGATACCGCCCATGTCTCTCAGTCGCAGCTGGCGTGCCAGCTCGTCGGCGGCACCAAGGTTGGTCTCTAAGGCGTTAGCCTCCTGCCCGTTTTCTTTCTTGATACGCGTGCCGCTGTTCACGTCGACCACGTGCATTGCCTCTGTGTGCTCGATGATGAGGTAGGCACCGCGCTTATAGTTCACCGTTCGGCCGAAACCAGACTTCAGCTGCTTTGTCACATCGAAATTGTCGAAGATGGGCACCTTGCCGGTGTACATCTTCACAATGTTTGCCTTTTCGGGCGCGATGATGGTGACATATTCGCGAATCTGCTGATAGATATCCTCATTGTTTACGTAGATACCATCGTAAGTGGGGTTGAAGAGGTCGCGGAGTAATGCCACGGCTCGAGCCTGTTCCTCGAAGACCATGGTTGGCGGCTGTGTGCAATGCTGGACTCGGACAACTGCGTCCTCCCAACGTTTCAGCAGCACCTTCAGCTCCTGGTCCAGCTCGGCGGCCTTCTTTCCCTCGGCTACGGTTCGAACGATGATGCCGAAGTTCTTTGGCTTCATGCTCTGCATGAGTTGCTTCAACCTGGCCCGTTCCTCTCCGCGCTTAATCTTGGTACTGACAGAGACCTTATCGCCAAAGGGTATAAGCACGATATTCCGCCCAGCGAAGCTGATGTCGCAGGTCAGGCGCGGTCCTTTCGTGTTAATGGGTTCCTTAACCACCTGCACGAGGAGTTCTTGCCCCACTTTGAGGTAGTTCTGTATACTGCCGTCCTTGGGCAGGTCAGGCATCTGTGTGGCCTTCTGCATGGGGAAAAGCTTCTTCCGGTCGCTGGCCACCTGCTTGAGGTATTTCTCGAACGAGCTATACTGCAGGCCGAGGTCGAGATAGTGTAGGAAGGCATCCTTCTCGGAGCCTACGTCAACGAAGCAAGCGTTAAGTCCGGGCATGAGTTTCTTCACCCTTCCCAGGTAGATGTTGCCCACGGCAAAGGTAGCCTCGCGCGGCTCGTTCTGGTATTCCACCAGATTCTTGTCCTCGAGCAGGGCGATAGAGATGTCCTTGGGCTGCACATCAATGATAACTTCGCTTGTCATTGCTTTGGATAAGTATTAAATTAAAAAAAAGGAATTTGCCCCTCTGCATGTTGCTTGGGGGCCCACTCCTTTCAATTTTTCTTGCGCCTTGCAAGAGCCTTCACGGCTTACTTGCTCTTATGGCGATTCTTGCGCAGCCTCTTCTTGCGCTTGTGAGTGGCCATCTTGTGGCCCTTCTTCTTCTTTCCGTTTGGCATAATTAAAAAAGATTTTGATGTTTATATATTAATAATGTATTAGGCTCTGTCCATACGCTCCATGAAACTCTTGCAGGGCTTGAATGCCGGCAGGTCGTGTGCGTCAATAACGAGCGTGGTGTTCTTAGAAATGTTACGTGCAGTCTTCTTGGCACGGTGCTTTACGATGTAACTGCCGAAGCCACGCAGGTAGACGTTCTCCTTATTGTCGGCAAGACTCTTGCGGATCTCTTCCATAAACGACTCTACGACGATGCCCACTTCCTTCGGCTGAATGCCTGTTTGCTGGGCTATAGACTTAACTATATCTGCTTTTGTCATGATGTTTTAATTTACTGTTAAAATAGCGTTTTTGTTAATTTGGGGGTGCAAAGATACTCATTTCCAACGGGATATAAAAATTTTTTTGCCTCTTTTTTCTGAAAAGCACTATTTTTGTTACTTTTTAACCCAAAAAGGACATCTGTGCAGTTGCCCAGATGCCCTCTTCAATAGAAAACCTTGCGTGTGAGTTACACAACTCCCTTGCGCACAAGGGTGAACCTTGCGCGGGGGGTTATACAACCCCTTGAGCACAAGGGTGAACCTTGCGCGGGGGGTTATACAACCCCTTGCGCACAAGGGTGAACCTTGCGCGGGGTTATACAACCCCTTGCGCGAGCATAGCCTTGGCAACCTTCATGAAGCCGGCGACGTTGGCGCCCTTGACGTAGTTGATGTAGCCTTCGGGGGTACGGCCATACTTAACGCACTGGGCGTGGATACCCTCCATAATCTGGTGGAGGCGCTGGTCGACCTCTGCGGCAGTCCAGGACATACGCATGGAGTTCTGGGTCATTTCGAGTCCGCTGGTGGCGACACCGCCAGCATTGACAGCCTTGCCGGGAGCAAAGAGCTGATGGGCAGCGATGAACTTGTTGACGGCCTCGGCGGTGCAGCCCATGTTCGAGACTTCGGCAACGCAGAGCGGCTTGTTAGCCAGGATAGCATCGGCATCGTCGCCGTTCAGCTCGTTCTGTGTGGCGCAGGGCAGATAGATGTCGGCCTTCTGCTCCCAAGGCTTCTTGTCCTTGAAGAATTTCGAGCCGGGGAACTCATCCTCGTAGGGCTGGCACACGTCGTTGCCCGATGCGCGGAGCTCAAGGAGGTATTCAATCTTCTCATCGTCAAGTCCTGCAGGGTCGTAGATGTAGCCATCAGGTCCGCTGATGGTGATGACCTTAGCGCCCAGCTCAGTAGCCTTCTTGGCGGCTCCCCAAGCTACGTTGCCGAAGCCGGAAAGGGCGATGGTCTTGCCCTTTATGTCGAGCCCGTGAGTCTCGAGCATGTGGTGGACGAAGTAGAGTGCGCCGAAGCCAGTTGCCTCCGGGCGCAGGATGCTACCGCCCCACTCTATACCCTTGCCGGTGAGCGTGGCTCCGTGGAACTGCGAGGTGAGCTTCTTGTACATGCCGAAGAGATAACCAATCTCACGTCCGCCCACGCCGATGTCTCCTGCGGGCACGTCCATGTCGGGGCCGATGACCTTGTACAGTTCCATCATAAAGGCCTGGCAGAAGCGCATAATCTCAGCCTCGCTCTTGCCGCGTACGCTAAAATCTGAGCCGCCCTTGCCGCCGCCCATAGGCAGGGTGGTGAGGGCGTTCTTGAAGGTCTGCTCAAAGCCGAGGAACTTCAGGATAGAGAGGTTGACGGAGGCGTGGAAGCGCAGTCCACCCTTGTAGGGGCCGATGGCAGAGTTGAACTGTACGCGATAGCCGAGGTTCACCTGCACCTCGCCTTTGTCGTCAACCCAAGGCACGCGGAACGTTGTGATGCGCTCCGGTTCTACGAGGCGCTCCACAATTTTAGCCCGTTCGAACTCCGGGTGCTGGTTGTAGACGTCGCTGATGCTTTCCAGCACCTCGCGCACGGCCTGTAGGTACTCGTTCTCGCCTGGGTGTTTCTGCGCCAGGGCCTGCATGATTTTCTCTGTGTTCATAGTGTTTTTATAGATTTAAGGGTTGGTTATTGAGTGGTTGCGACAATGTCGCAACATAGTAGACACGGGAGTGGCTATTTCTTTTTGCCTTTTCGGGGTTTGCGCCAGGCCCAGCCCTCGTCAGCGAAGTCGGTTGGTCGTTTGGGAGGCTGGTTGTTTGGTCGTTTGGTGGACTTGACGGGAGCCTTTTCGTCCTCAGAGTTACAGCGCACGATGCGGCCTCGGTAGCGGATGCCGGTGAGCTGCGAGGCCACCTTGCGGGCATCTTTTTCGGGCACCTCGAAGTAGCTGATGGTGTCGAGCAGGTCAATGTGGCCGACCTCCTGACGTCCGCCCACGTAACGGTTAAGTGTCTGCATCAGCTCGCCTGGGTAGAAACCGTCGCGCTTGCCCAGGTTGATGAACATTCGATGATAGCCCGCCTGCGCCTTGTTCATGCGTTTCTGACGGTCGGTCTGAGGCTTCTTCTCTCCCTTCACATTGCCCTTCTTGTCTTTCTCAACCACCTCAATCTCAGGCGCATCGGCATAGTAGGTGAGGAAACGTCCGAACTCACGGCTACAGATTTTCTTGATGAGCTCGTCCTTGTCGATGTACTCGAAGTAGCGGCTGATGTCCTGCATGAAAGGCGCAATCTCGTCGTCGTTGACATCGGTCTTGACGATTTCGTCCATCACTTTGTAGAGCTGTTTCTTGCAAATCTCCTCGGCCTTCGGAATCTCGTTCTCGACGAACTTCTTTCCTATCTCCTTTTCAATGTTGCGAATCTTATGCTTCTCCTTCGAGTGGACGATGCTGATGCTGGTGCCTTTCTTACCGGCACGTCCTGTGCGGCCCGAGCGATGGGTGTAGTTCTCGATGTCATCGGGCAGTCCGTAGTTGATGACGTGCGTCAGGTCGTCCACGTCCAGGCCTCGTGCGGCCACGTCGGTGGCGACGAGCAACTGCGTAAGGTGCTGGCGGAACTTCTGCATGGTGAGGTCGCGCTGCTGCTGGGAGAGGTCTCCGTGCAGCGACTCGGCGTTATAGCCGTCGCGGATAAGCTTGTCGGCCACCTCCTGTGTCTCAATCTTCGTACGGCAGAAGATGATGGCGAAAATCTTGGGATAGTAGTCCACGATGCGCTTCAGGGCGAGGTATTTGTCCTTCGCGTGCACCATATAATAGATGTGGTTGACGTTCTCCGCACCCTCGTTGCGCGAGCCTACGACGATGGTCTCCGCGTCGTGGAGGTATTTCTTAGCCACGCGCTCCACCTCGCGGCTCATGGTGGCCGAGAACATCAGCGTCTGATGCTCTTCGGGCAGCGACTCGAAAATCTCGTTGATACTGTCGGAGAAGCCCATGTTGAGCATTTCGTCGGCCTCGTCGAGCACGATAATGCCCACGTTCTCCAGATGCACGAAGCCGCGGTTCTTCAGGTCGATGAGCCGGCCCGGCGTGGCGACGATGATCTGCACGCCCTTCTTCAGCGCACGTATCTGCGGCTCGATGGCTGCTCCACCATAGACGGCCTCGATGTGTACACCGTCCATGTATTTCGAGAAGTCGCGCATGTCGTCGGTTATCTGCAGGCACAGCTCTCGCGTGGGGCTAAGGATGAGCATCTGCGTGTTGCGGTCTGTGGTATCAAGCCTTTGCAGCAGGGGAATACCAAAGGCGGCGGTTTTTCCTGTTCCAGTTTGGGCCAGGGCGATAACATCGCGCTGACCTTCCAGCAGGAAGGGTATGACGGCCTCCTGAACGGGCATGGGTGTCTGGAATCCCAGCTCCTCGATGGCCTTGCGAATGGCAGGGCTGACGCCCAGTTCTTCAAATGTCTTCATGTGGAGTGTTCAATTTGGTTGCAAATATACAACTTTTATTCAATACGTGGGCAAGGTCATGCGTTAAATATTCTTTATTTCCGTTTGCGTATTGCAGCCATGTCAGAAATTCTCGCTATTTTTGCATCCGCAAAGAATGAACGGCTTTCTCTCATGGAAAGAACGGCTTATTCGATGTGAAAGAACGGCTTATTCAAATCGAAAGAACGGCTTATTCGATAAGAGAGAACGGCTTAAACTCCAGACAGAATTATTGACCTATAAATATAAAGCATAATGAGAAGCAGAACAGCAAACTGGTTTGAGTGCAAAATCCGTTACGAGAAGACAATGGACGACGGACTGCAGAAGAAAGTGACCGAGGCCTACGTCGTCGACGCCCTGAGCTTCAGCGAGGCCGAGGAGAAAATCATCGAGGAGATGTCGTCGTACATCAGCGGCGAATTCAACGTCACCGACATCAAGAAGGCCGCCTACGGAGAGATCTTCTTCAGCGACCTGGAAGCTGCCGACAAATGGTACAAGGCGAAGCTGCAGTTTATCACGCTCGACGAGAACAGCGGCAAGGAGAAACGCTCTACGGTGACTTATCTCGTGCAGGCCGGCTCGTTTAACGGGGCTGTGAAGAACCTCGACGAGGTGATGGGCGGAACAATGATTGACTATGTCATCACCTCGATGACTGAGACCATGCTGATGGACGTATTCGAGCACAAACCTCAGGTGAAGGGGAGTGAAAGGGAATTGAAGGAGGAGTGAAAGGGACGATAGCAAAATGTTTCCAGTAAAAGAGAATCTTCATAAAGTCCTTGCCACGCTGCCCGACGGAGTGCGCTTAGTGGCTATCAGCAAGTTCCACCCGGCGAGCTACATCATGGAGGCCTACGACGAGGGGCAGCGCATCTTCGGTGAGAGCCACGAACAGGAGCTGGCCGGCAAGGTCAAGGAACTGCCGCAGGACATCGAGTGGCACTTCATCGGCCATCTTCAGACGAACAAGGTGAAGTACATCGCGCCCTACATCTCGATGATTGAGGCCGTGGACTCCTTGCGGCTGCTGCGCGAGATAGAGAAGCAAGCCGCCCGATGCGACCGCGTCGTCAAGGTGCTGCTGGAACTGCACATCGCCGAGGAGGCCACAAAATACGGCCTTACGCCCGATGACTGCCGCCAGCTGCTGGCCGACGGCGAGTGGCGAACGATGAGCCATGTGCAGATATGCGGACTGATGATGATGGCCTCGCTTACCGACGACGAGGAGCAAATAAGCCGAGAGTTCCAGACCGCACAGGACCTCTTCGACGAACTGAAACAGAAGTACTTTGCCGGTAGTCCCGCCTTCTGCGAGCGTTCCTGGGGTATGAGCGATGACTATCCCCTCGCCGTCAGACACGGCAGCACGATGGTGCGCATAGGTACCGCCATCTTCGGGCCAAGGGTGTACTGAAAGAGGAGTGAAACGTTCTACCCGTGCAATAAATTGCGCAAAGTAACGTTCATATAACAAAGATGTATAGATGGAAGAAGAGAAAAAACAATCCACTCCTACCATAGATATTGGCCTTCTGGTCAAGAAGCTCTATGAGCGCCGCCGGCTGTTCTTTTTCAAAGTGTGGCCTATCACCTTCGTGCTGGCCTGCTTATACATCGTCTGCATTCCGCGATACTATACCTCCGAGGCCAAGCTCGCACCTGAGATGGGTAGCTCAGGGGGCGTTGGTATGCTCGGTTCAATAGCATCATCGTTCGGCTTTAACCTGGGAGACATGGAGTCGAGCGACGCCATCAACCCCATGCTCTACCCCGACCTCATGGAGGACAATGGCTTCGTCACCTCCCTGTTCCCCATCCGCGTGAGAACTGCCGACGACGAGATAGAAACCGACTACTACACCTACCTCACTACCTGCCAGAAGGCCCCGTGGTGGAGCAATGTCAAGAGGTCTGTATTCAAGGCGATTGGCTCTCTGCTGCCAAGTAGTGACGAGGATGATGACAACGCTACAAAGGGCGGCAACGGGAAACACTCGCCCTACTGGCTCACCAAGAAAGAAGAAGGAACGGCCGAAGTAGTTAGGGGAAGCATACGCATCAGCATGAACGAGAAAACCGGGACGATAGGCATACAGACCCAGGCTCAGGACCCGTTAGTGGCGAAAATACTGGCCGACTCCGTCCAGGCTCACCTGCAGCAGTTCATCACCGACTATCGCACCAACAAGGCTCGCATAGATGTTGAACATTATGAGCAGCTGGCAAACGAGGCCCGTCGAGACTACGACAGCATCTGCAGCGTCTATACACACTTCACGGAGAGCAACATGAACATCGTCCTGGCAAGATATCAGACGGCTAAGGAAAACCTGGAGAAGGACATGCAGATGAAATACACCACCTACACCTCGATGATGGCCCAGCTTGAGACCGCCAAGGCCAAGCTACAGGAGCGCATACCGGCCTTCACTCAGCTCAAAGGTGCCTCCGTGCCCCTCCGCCCCGCAGGACCGAAGCGCATGCTCTTCGTCATCTTCATGATGATTCTGGTAACAGCAGTCACAGCGGTGGTCATCCTGCGAAAAGACCTGACCAAGACAATTACTCACTAAGTGTAACTAATACTAATTTCTAACTATGACAAACATTTTTTCACTCGAAGGAAAGAACGCCTGGATTACCGGCGCTTCCTACGGCATCGGTTTTAACATCGCAAAGGCTTTCGTAGCCGCCGGCATCAAGAACATCATCTTCAACGACATTAACGAGGCTGCCCTGCAGCGCGGTCTGGACAATTACAAGGAAGCAGGCATCGAGAATGTCAAAGGATACGTCTGCGACGTCACCAAGGAGGACGACGTGAAGGCACTCGTGGAGAAGATTCACCAGGAGGTGGGACAGATTGACATCCTCGTCAACAACGCCGGAATCATCAAGCGCATCCCCATGCACGAGATGAAACGCGCCGAGTTCCAGCAGGTCATCGATATCGACCTCGTCGGTCCGTTCATCTGCTCTTCAGCCGTTATCCCCGAGATGATGGAACGCCGCGAGGGAAAAATCATCAACATCTGCTCGATGATGTCGGAGCTGGGCCGCGAGACGGTCAGCGCCTACGCCGCTGCAAAGGGTGGTCTGAAGATGCTCACCCGCAACATTTGCTCGGAGTCTGGCGAATACAACATCCAGTGCAACGGCATCGGCCCGGGCTATATCGCAACACCACAGACAGCCCCGCTGCGTGAGCGTCAGCCCGACGGCAGCCGCCATCCGTTCGACAGCTTCATCTGCGCCAAGACTCCCGCCGGACGTTGGCTCGATCCTTCTGAGCTCGGTGGCCCCGCTGTGTTCCTCGCCAGCCATGCTTCCGACGCCGTCAACGGCCATGTGCTCTACGTAGACGGAGGAATCCTCGCTTATATCGGTAAGCAACCGAAGTAAATTGAAGAACAAAAAAAAGCCTCCCCAAACCCGTCGAAAGGTTTGGGGAGGCCTTTATTTGTGGGTATTGCAACGCTTGAAAGCGTCACCCACTACTTTTCTGGCATCATGATAACCTCGGTGTGGTTGCCGGCAGCAAGAATCTGCTGGAGGAACTGCTGCATGACTTCCGGTGTCAGGGCCTCAACAGTCTTCTTGTAGTCG
>JAGCNO010000034.1 GCA_017645905.1 Prevotella sp.
ATTCCAGCAAACAAGTCGATGAATGTAAATTTCGGATTCTTGGGTGCTGGGAAAGGTACATCAAAGAAGTCGCGGAAAAGGTCGTTCTCCAGCGGACTATCTGCCGCTATCTTTACCTGCCGGATGTCTGTGGCGTTGCGTGTACCGGTGACGACCACTTCGGCCATTTTGGTTGTATCCTGAATGCTCTCTTTCTGTGTCTCGGCCTGCAAGGGCAGGCAGGAAGCACTCAGACCCAACAACAAAGTCGTATGGAGAATCAGTCGTTTAGTCGTTTGGATACTTACTGCGGTAGCAAATTCTTCACTCTTCATTCTTAATTCTTCATTTAAAAGGGTCGGCAGATGGCAGTCCTTCATAGCATACTCCTTGCCATCGATAATGCACACCTGGCGGTCGAAGTCGATATGCTCCAAAAGACAACGGTCTTCCATACCCCATTCGGGATGGTGGTGGAAGATTTGTGCCTCGGTCTTGAACTGCATGATGGTAATAGCCTTGTGCATCTTGGCGATGAGCTGGAGCGTCTTTTCGTCCATGTGACCGTCGTCACGGAGCAGCTTCGGAATGAACTCCGTGCAAGGATCGTCGCCATAGACCTCGAGGGCAAAGGTGGCCAAGGGTACGAGGTTGATGCCGTAGCCTTCCTCAAGCGTGGCAAGGTTGGCATAGCGTAGGGAGAGTCGCAGTACGTTGCAGATGCAGGCATCGTTGCCGGCAGCAGCTCCCATCCAGAGCATGTCGTGATTGCCCCATTGGATGTCCCACGAGTGATACTGCCGCAGAGTGTCGAGAATGATGTGTGCGCCAGGTCCTCGGTCGTAGATGTCGCCAAGGATATGCAGCTGGTCGATGGCCAGACGCTGGATGACGTTACAGATGGCCACGATGAAGTCGTCGGCACGGCCCGTAGTGATGATAGTGTCTACAATAACGGCCACGTATGCAGCCTTGTCCTGGTCGTCGGAACGCTCGTGGAGCAGTTCCTCGATGATGTAGGAGAATTCAGGCGGGAGGCTCTTGCGCACTTTCGAACGTGTGTACTTCGACGATACATCACGGCAGACACGCACCAGCTGGTGGATGGTGATGTGGTACCAGTCGTCGATGTCCTCCTCCTGTGCCTTAATCAGCTCCAGTTTCTGCTCGGGGTAATAGATGAGGGTACACAGTTCCTTCTTCTCGCTCTCGCGGATGGTGGTTCCGAATATCTCGGAGACCTTTCGCTTGATGTTTCCCGAGGCGTTCTTCAGCACATGGATAAAAGCCTCGTGCTCGCCGTGCAGGTCGGCCAGGAAGTGCTCGGTGCCCTTTGGGAGGTTCAGAATAGCTTCCAGGTTGATGATTTCGCTGGCGGCATCGGCTACGGTGGGATAGGTGTTGGAAAGGAGGTGAAGGAATCGCTGGTCTGTGTTCATACTACTCGCAGGTGGTTTTCTATTTGTTGTCTGAGGTTTTCGGTAAAAGAGTTGTCCAACGGCTGGCAAGGCATGAAGCCCTCGGTGAGCAACGTCTGCTCGCTGAGTATCTGCAACAGCAGCTGCAGCTGTGGCCTCGCGTTCATGGCGTCTATCTGCTCCATGAGGAAGGCCTCGTCGAGGCTGTCGTCGTAGAGCAGGCGGGTGAGTTCGGTAAGGCGCAGGAGGGTGATGCCTTTAGCATCTATATCACGCAGGAGTTCGGGGATGGTGGCTCCGTCGAGAGGTTCGGGTGTCTTGTAGCCTTGAGGCAGGTAGCTTATAAGTGAAGAGACAACACTCAAGAGTGAAGAATTTGCTTCCGCATCGGTTAGCCCGAGGACTTTGATACCGCGCTCTACAATGTCGAGCACACCCTCTAAACTGGCGTAGATAAGAAGCAGACGGAATTGAGAGTCATCGACCATTGGCCATTGACCATTAACCCAACCCTTATCGCCCAGCAGTCCGGCCTTCAAGAGGATAGCCAGGAGGTGACGGGTCTTGGTGTCCATGAGCTCCAAGGGATGTGAGTCCATCACTCGCTGGTAGACAATGCGTATGTCAGCAGCGGCTTCTTCAAAAGTTATCGTCTTGGTGATGAGCGGATTGCGCACCAGCTCCTTGCGCTCCAAGTTGCAGGACGCCAGTTCGTAAGGGCTGCGGGCAATGACGACGTAAGCCTTAGTATTGTCTGTAGTCTCGCCGTGAGGACTGACGATGAGCCGAGCTCCAAGAAGTGAATAATTGGTCTGTCCGTGCTGGTGAATGATGTCTGGCCGGAATTCCTTGATGGCCAGCCGCACGTCAGAGGCATTATCAGCAAAAGCACATTCCACGTCTGCCGGCATGGCCTGCGAGAGCAGACTTACATACTCGGCCAGACGTGGATTGTCTTGTCTGTAAACGTGGAGAATCCTCATTCCCTTTTCTTCCAGTTAGGGTTCTCTGTTGGAGGGGATTTGTAATCCCGACGCTGCCCCATTCCCTGCCAAGGGTTGAATCCCATGCCGGGACGCATGAAGGGGTTCATACCCGAGTGTCTGTTAGGATTGCCGCGCCTGAGCATATTGCGGTAAAACATATCCTCAGCACGCAGAATGGCGTAGACTTTCGAGGCGGGCAGCAGTTTGAGGAACTTCTCATGGTAGGTCTTCTGTATGCGCTTCATTTCCAGCTCGTTCTCGTCGCGTTGCTGGATGGCCTCTAAACAGGCTTTCTCGCCCTCAGGCTTGTTCATAAGCTGCTGGCGCTGCCGTCCGAACACCACACGCTGCTTGGCCTGCATCTCCTTGTAGACGGGGAAGAACTTCGCGGCCTCCTGCTCTGTGAGCTTTGCCTCGTCCGTGATGTACTTGCGCAGGTCGGCATCGAACTTTTCGGGCGAGAACTGCTGCTGACCGCCGTTCTCCTGGGCTGGGGAAGTGGTAAGCGACAGGTGATAAGTGATAAGTACAAGCAATACCTTCACTATCCACGAAACTCTCACTTCCGAAATAATACTCCTTGTCATCATAATTCTTACTCCTTTCACTTCTCACTACTCACTTCCTCACAGGTCAGCCAAGAGGCTGGCATAGATTTCATCATTGTCGAGCATGGCGTAGTCGGCCATATCTTCAAAGTAGGTATCGCTGTAGGTGGCGACGCTCTCCTGCTGATGTGCCACAAGGTGGTCAGTATCGGTAACGGCAGCGTAGCGGTAGACGGTTCCTACGGCGATGGCCAGTACCGCACAGGCGGCAGCATAGAGCAGGGGGCGCAGGTAGCGCACGATGGCGGGACGGCGCTGGCCAGTCGTGGCTTGACCTTCAACCGTCAGCCTCTGACCTTCTGCCGGCAGCTTGCTGATGATCTGGTCTGCAAGACTGTCGAAGTAGCCGTCGGGCACGGTAAACGGGTTCCGCGTGCCCATCTTCTCTCTGATATACTTCTCTTCGTTCATCATAGCTTCGTTTGTTTATCTGTTTGACGCATACCTTTTCTAAAAGTTTAATCCGTATGCTTGAAAAATTCTGTAATTTTCTTTACGGCAATATGATAGCTGGCTTTGAGGGCTCCTTCCGAGGTTCCTGTGATGTGGCTTATCTCGCTGTATTTCATCTCGTCGTAGTATCGCAGCTGGAACACCGTTCGCTGCACGTCGGGCAACTGGTCTATGGCGGCCTGCAGCTGTGCCTCCACCTCGTCGCCGTCGAAATAGCGGTCGGCCTCTAACTGTCGGGCAACGGCCTGCATATCGTCATCGTCGGTGCTCAGCGTGGAGCGGAGCTTCTGCCGCCGCTTGAAGTCGAGGGCCTCGTTGATGGCGATGCGCGAGAGCCACGTCAGGAACTTCGACTCACCATGAAAGGAGTCGAGCGAGTTCCAAGCCTTCAGGAACGCGTTCTGCACCACGTCGTTGCTGTCCTCATGGGTGAGCACGATGCGGCGCACCTGCCAGTACAGCTGTTCGCTATACTGACGCACAGCCTGCTCGAAGGCCCTGCGGCGGGTCTTCGTGTCCTGCACCTGAGCGGTCAACTGCTTGTCGTCTATGCTCTCCATCATGCTCCTTTTTCCTGAAACAGACGCCTTAATGTTGTCAAAGCGGCGGCAAAGATACGAAAAAGTGAACAATCCTCCAAACAATTCGGCTACTTTTTATCATCGTCAGTCTTTGAACGGCATTCTCTCATGGAAAAGATAGTTCTTTCGATGAGAAAGGATAGTTCTTTCTATGAGAAAGGATAGTTCTTTCAATGGGAAAGGATAGTTCTTTCGATGAGAAAAGGTGGCTTTTTCTCTGGGACTGAATTTTTTAATGGTAAAATGTTGCTGCTTTATAGAAAAAGATGTAAATTTGCAGCCAGTTAGCCATTCTACAATAATCCAACAAACGATATCCCATAAGCTTATGAAAACATTCGGATATTTTGACGACAAGAACAGGGAGTACGTCATCACTGAACCGGCAACGCCTTTCCCGTGGATCAACTACCTGGGCAACGAGGAGTTCTTCGGGCTTATCTCGAACACCGGCGGCGGCTATGACTTCTACAAGGACGCGAAGTTCCGCCGCATCACGCGCTATCGCTACAACGGTGTGCCGATGGATGCGGGAGGAAGGTACTTTTATATCATTGACCAAACAGTATGGTCGCCCGGATGGAAGCCGTGCAAGACTCCGCTTGACAGCTATGAGTGCCGGCATGGCATGAACTATACGCGCATCACGGGAAGCAAGAACGGAGTGGAGGCCTCGGTGCTCTTCTTCGTGCCGCTGAAGACGTGGGCGGAGGTGCAGAAGCTGACGCTCAGGAACACGACCAAAGCGGTGAAGCGGCTGAAGCTCTTCTCCTTTACGGAGTGGTGCCTGTGGAACGCTGCCACCGATATGGAGAACTTCCAGAGAAACTGGTCGACTGGAGAGGTGGAGATAGAGACCATTGGCCGTTCGTCACTGACCATCTACCACAAGACAGAATACAAGGAGCGCCGCAACCACTACGCCTACTATGCGCTGACCAACGCCAAGGCCGACGGTTTCGACACCGACCGGGAGTCGTTCGTCGGGCTTTACAATGACTTCTCGAATCCGCAATGCGTGATGGAGGGGAAGCCCGCTATGTCGGTGGCCCTCGGATGGAGCCCCATTGCTTCACACTATATCGAGGTGGAGCTTCAGCCGGGAGAGGCGAAGGACTATATCTTTGTCTTAGGATATGCCGAGAACGAGCAGGAGAAGAAATTCGAGACCTCCCCCAACCCCTCCAAAGGAGGGGAGGTAGTCACTTCACTTGGTGAGCATGACCGCACCATTATCAATAAGGAGAAGGCGCACGCCGTGATTGAGCGCTTCTCGACCGTTGAGGCGGTGGGTGAGGCGTTTGAGGAGTTAAAGGCGATGTGGGACGGGCTGCTGAGCAAGTTCTCCGTGAAGAGCGGTGATGAAAGGCTGGACAGGATGGTGAACATCTGGAACCAGTACCAATGCATGATAACGTTCTGCTTCTCACGGTCGGCATCGTTCTTCGAGAGCGGCGTGGGCCGAGGGATGGGCTTCCGCGACAGCAACCAGGACCTTGTGGGCTTCGTTCACCAGATTCCGAGCCGGGCAAGACAGCGGATTATCGACATCGCCTCGACACAGTTCCCCGACGGCGGGTGCTACCACCAGTACCAGCCGCTGACCAAGCGCGGCAACAACGACATCGGCGGAGGATTCAACGACGACCCGTGCTGGCTGATATTCGGCACGGCAGCCTATATCAAGGAGACGGGCGACTTCTCGATACTCGACGAGCCTGTGCCCTTCGACAACCAGCCGGGCACGGAGGTGTCGCTCTTTGAGCACCTGCGTATCTCCTTCAACCACGTGGTGAACAATCTTGGACCCCACATGCTGCCGCTCATCGGTCGTGCCGACTGGAACGACTGCCTGAACCTGAACTGCTTCTCCTGGGACCCCAACGAGAGTTTCCAGACGACCGAGAACAAGAGCGAGGGGTCGAAAGCCGAGAGCCTGATGATAGCCGGGCTGTTCGTGCTGACAGGAAAGGAGTATGTAGAGCTGTGCCGACAGCTGGCCGGTTCCGTCTGTTGCGACTCAGTCGCAGCATACAGGACGGAGGCAGAGAGGGCGCAGGGCTGCATCGACGCTATGGTAGAGGCCGTGAAGAAACACGGCTGGGACGGCGAGTGGTACTTGAGGGCTTACGACTTCTACGGCAACAAGATTGGAAGCAAGGAGTGCGAGGAAGGGAAAATCTTCATCGAGAGCCAGGGCTTCTGCACAATGGCGGGCATCGGCATGGAGGACGGGATGGTCGACAAGGCCCTTGACTCGTGTAAGAAATACCTCGACTGCGAACACGGCATGGTGCTGAACAACCCGGCCTTCACGACATACCATGTGGAGATGGGCGAGATTTCCTCCTACCCCGCCGGGTATAAGGAGAACGCAGGCATCTTCTGCCACAACAACCCCTGGGTCATCATCGGCGAGACCGTGGCCCGTCGCGGCAACGATGCCTGGGAGCACTACACGAAGATTTGTCCGGCTTGGATAAAGGACCAGCAGCTACACAAGGTCGAGCCGTATGTCTATTGCCAGATGGTGGCCGGCAAGGATGCTGCGAAGCCCGGCGAGGGCAAGAACTCATGGCTCACCGGCACCGCAGCATGGAACTGGCTGACCGTGACGCAATATATCCTCGGCATCCGACCGACATTCGACGGACTGGAAATAGACCCCTGCATCCCCTCGACGATGAAGGAGTTCAAGGTTCACCGTGTCCTCCGCGACGCCGAGTTCGACATCACCGTCAAGAACCCCGATGGCAAGCAGAGCGGCGTGAGAAGCATTACCCTCGACGGGAAAACCATCGAGAGCACACACATCAAGGCCACGCCGGGCAAGCATATTGTTGAAGTAATCATGTAAAACGACTATGGCAAAACTGAGAGAGAAAATAGGCTACGCCGTGGGCGACGCCGCTGCGGGAGGTATCACTTGGAAGGTGATGTCGATAGCTTTCCCGCTATTCTTTACCAATGTATTCGGACTCACGGTGGCCGACACGGCGACGCTGATGCTCATTGCGAGAATGTTTGACGTCGTCACCGACCCGATGATGGGTATGCTGGCCGACAGGACGCAGTCACGATGGGGCACCTACCGCCCGTGGCTCATCTACGGTGCAATACCCTTCGGCCTTATCTTTGCCCTGCTTTTATACACGCCGGAGTTCGGGCCCGTGGGCAAGCGCATCTGGGCCTACACGCTCTACCTGTTGATGATGGTGGTCTACACCGCCGTGAATGTCCCCTACGGCTCGTTGCTGGGCGTGATGACACCCGACGACAACGAGAAGAACCAGTTCTCCAGCTTCCGCATGGTGGGTGCCTATGCCATGGGCTTTATCACGCTGTTAAGCTTCCCCTACCTGCAGAAACTGGTTGGCGGCAGCGACCAACACCAGTATGCGGTGCTCGGAGCGTTCTTCGGCATCATCGCCGCTGCGGGAACGCTGGCCTGCGGCCTGTTGACGAAGGAGCGCCTGAAACCGATACGTGCCGAGAAGTTCTCCTTCAAGCCCTTCGCCGACCTCTTCCGCAACCGTCCGTGGGTCATCCTGACGCTGGTCGGAGTGTGCATGAACTTTTTCAACGGCTTCCGATATGCGGTGGCCGGCTACCTCTTTGAATATTGCATGCACGGCGACGTGACCATCTCTGGACTGATTATCAACTACACCGTCTTTATGACCTTCGGCGAACTGACGTGTATGGTGTTCGGCGGTGTGTCGCCGTGGTTCACTAAAGTTGTTGGCGGCAAGCGTAAGGCGTTTATGTGGGCGGCAATCATCTGTGTCGTTACGTCCATAGCCTTCTTCTTCATACCTATGGACCCGGCCTACATCTGGGTGATGGTCGGTATTGTCATCCTGACCTCTGTGGGCATCGGTATCTACTCGCCGCTGCTCTGGTCGATGTATGCCGACGTGGCCGACTACGCCACCGAAAAGAACGGCACGTCCAGCACGGGAGTCATCTTCTCGTCGGGAACAATGGCCATGAAGTTCGGAACGGCTATCAGTGGTTCGCTGGTGGCCCTGCTGCTCGGCTTTGCTGGGTTCATATCCGGCACCGACGCCGCCGGACAGACGGTCGTCACCATCACCGATGCCGAGGCCGTGAACAGCATGATATGGGCACTCTTCTCCATCATTCCGGCCGTCATAGCCTGCATCATGTGGGGACTGCTCTACATTTATCCCATCAAGAAGTAACAGCAAAAGCTATCAATCAGAAGACATGAAAAGACTATCAATCACAATAACGCTGTGCTTTCTGATGGCATACGGCGCCTTTGCTGATACACCACCTACGGCCAAGGAGTGGAACAAGGACGTGGTGGGCTGGAACCTGGGTAACCAGTTCGAGTGCCCGGCTCCGGGGAAGGACGGCGCGTCGGTGCAGATAAGCAACCCCTCCGGCAGCATCAATGCTGAGACGGTGTGGGGTAATCCAAAAGTAACTAAAGCGATGATAAAGGCCGTGAAAGAGGCAGGATTCAATGCTGTGCGAATTCCTGTACGCTGGCAGTGGCACATCACCAAGCCCTCGGACATGAGTATCGACAGGAACTGGCTCAAGCGTATCAAGGAGGTGGTAGACTGGTGCCTGGGATACGACTTGAAGGTGATGATCAACACTCACCATGAGATGTGGTTAGAGAGCCGGCCCACTAACGAGTACAAGGAGGAGAACAACCAGAAACTGACCCAGCTGTGGACGAACATTGCCAAAGAATTTGCCAGCTATGACTACCGCCTGGCCTTCGCCGGTACCAACGAGGTTCACGTGCCCGACAACTGGGGTAAGCCTACGGCAGAGAACCTCGCCGTGCAGAACTCCTACAATCAGACATTTGTCGATGCCATCCGTGCCACAGGAGGCAACAACGAGAAACGACATCTCATCGTGCAGACATACGCTTGCAACCCCGACTACGGCATTTACAACAGCGACTTCATCATCCCCACCGACATACAGGGCAATGGCAAAAAATACATGAGCGTGGAGTTCCACTACTACACACCGTGGGAATATGCCGGAGACTGTACGGTCAACTTCTGGGGCGACAAGTACAAGGACAAGGGCAAGATATCCAGTAGCAAGGAAGCTACAATGACCGGCTTCTTCAACCGGGTGACATCGACATGGAGCAACAAGGGCCTGGGCATCGTCATAGGCGAATGGGGAGTCACAGACCGTCAGGTAGCCGGATTGACTGACCTCATCCACGAGAACATGACCTACTACTGCCATTTCCTTGTCAGCGAGGCCAACAATCGAGGATTCTCAACCTTCGTATGGGACAACAACGTCTTTGGAAGCGGACCGGAGCACTTCGGAATCTTCGACCGCTACGACGGGATGAACATCAAGGCACCGTGGATTATCACGGGCATCATGAGCGCCGTACCCAACAACATAGAATCAGTCTTAGTAGGGGGAACAGAACGACACGGGAAGATGTTCTTCAGCGAAGGACGTGTAATCATCATGCGTGACGGCATGAGCTACGACTTGCACGGACGTCAATTGTAGTTCTTCAGCCGTCGCATGATCTGGTCGTCATACTCATAACGGTCACGCCAAGTCTCCCACTTGCCAGTCTCGGGATTGGGATAAAGGGTATAATATTCGATAAGCACGGGCACGGTGGGCGTAACATCCTGGCTTTTCATGAAGCGTGGCGGGCCAAGAGGCTTCTTGACTACAGAGTCGCCCTCCAATATAGTGCTATCCTTGCGTTGCTTCAGGTATTCCTTTCCACGTTCCGACAACGGCGGCAGGTCTATGGTCATACGCATACGGTCGAGCAGCCACTCATCGGCATCAGGCAGGAGGAACTTGGCAAGGTCGTAGGGCCGTTCCACTCGCACACAGCCATGCGACAGGGTGCGCCGCTCAGCGTTGAAGGCCGAGCGGTTGTTGGTATCGTGCATGTAGACATCAAACTTGTTGGGGAAGCGGAAGATGATGCGTCCCAGGGCATTGCCCGCCCCGCTTCGCTGCGCCACGCGGTATCCGCCCTGGCGCAACTGGTCAGCGGAGATGTGCTTGGGGTTGACGGTCTCGCCTGTACTGCTGCGCACGATGTAGTAGTTGCGGCGGGCAAAGTAGGCTGAGTCGCCGGCATGATGGCTCACCTCGGCAGCCATAATGGTATGGGGAATACGCCATACAGGGTTCAGCTCTATGAGTTTCACATTACTATAGAGCAGCGGTGTCTTCGTAGCCCAGGCACCACAACAAATCTTCATGGAGAACACGCTGTCCTTGGCGATGCACCAAAGCTGCTGCGAGGGGATGTTCACGAAGACGTGACGCCGTCCCGCCGCAGGGGCATCCTTATGCCGCCAACGTCGCCGCTCCATGTTGCAGATGGCAAGTTTACGTCCGCTGGCCGTGGTGTCGGTCTGCAGTCGCTGCTTCAGCTGGCGGTAAATAGTGTCGTTGGGCTCCAAGCCGTTGAGGTAGTCCATAGCGTCATCAACATGGCCGAAAGACTTCTTGAGAAAATCCTCCGTGGGCCGCTCCGTCGCAATGTCGTAAACCTGACGATAGGCACCACCGCCACGAGGGTCGAGATAGTTAAGCGCCTTGTGAGGGTCAACAAACCCATAGTGCAGGCCTACGGCACAGCGCATAAAGGCACGACTGAGGCTCAGCTCCAGTCGGGCCATAGCATCGGAAGGGCTGACACCTGTAGAGTCGAAGTCGAGCGCTCGGAAATGGTCAATAGTCTGCCTTACCTGCGGGGTAAAGAACACCTCCGGCTTCAGACCCAGGCTGGCGGCTTTGTCAGTAAGAAACGAGGCCAGCGTGTCGGCATGGTGCAACAGGCGCGTGGTGTCACCGGTCACCCACAGCCAATCGCCGCCATTAGCGTAATACTGATGAACCAGCTGGTCGGCCTCTATCGAGTCGTTTTCATGCAAAAGAAATTGCCCAAGAAGCTGCTTAGCCTCTTGAGCACTGTCATTAAGCAGTTGCAACCTTTCTCTTGCAACACGCTCCTCCTCTGTCTCTCCCACATGTACGTTGGTACATGCAGCAGCGAGGAATAAACCGATAAAGGCGACGACGGCTATTGCACCGTGACCTTTCGCACCGTCTTTCCTACTTTGAGAATGTAGCATCCCTTTGGCAGGTTAAGTTCCAAACGCTGAGCCGGCCCCTCAATCTTGTAGGTAGCCACAGCGCGACCCGTCAGCGATACAACCTCCATCTTCATGCCACTGGCCCCGCTCACGCTCACGATGTTGCCATCGACGGTGATGACGGGAGCCGGTTCCTCTATCTGCTCGGCAACGCCCATCTCCATGACCATCGGAGCGGCCATGGCGGGAACAGCCAGCAGAGAGCAGGCAAACACGGCCATGATTATTGTCTTTTTCTTCATATTTCGAAATATTTGGTGCAAAGTTAGGAAAAAGATTTGTAACCTCCAAATATTTTTGCAAAAAATGACATTTCAGACGTCAACTATCTGCATTTCGCGGGTCAGATAACTCTCCGGGAACACTTTGCGGGCTTCTTCGAGGAGGATATTCTCGTCGGTGTAGCGCGAGCTGAAATGCCCCAGAAGCAGCTTCCCCACGCCAGCATCGCGGGCTACGGTTGCGGCCTGTGCCGCTGTGGAATGATAGTATTTCTCGGCCATCAGCATATTGTCGGCGGCGTAAGTCGATTCGTGATAGAGCGTGCTGACACCTTTCAAGCTGTCGGCCAGCGAGGGCATGAAGCGCGTGTCGGAGCAGTAGGCATAGCTTCGCGGCGGGTCAGCAGGGGTGACAAGGCGCTCATGGGGCACGACAGTTCCGTCCTCGCAGGTGTAGCCCTGCCCGGCCTTGATGTTATTGATCTGCGACATGGGAATCTGGTAGAGGTCTATCATGTCGCGGCGGATATGCGGCAGCGAGGGCTTTTCGCGGAACAGGTATCCGCAACAGGGCACACGGTGCTCCAAAGGGATGGTCTCGACCGTGAGCGAACGGTCGTCGTAGATGACAGTCTGGCGGGTAGTATCGACGGGGTGGAACTCTACCTCGTAGCCAAGGTCGCGACAGAAGAACTGCATCTGAGCGGTGAGCATCGTCTGCAGCTGGCCTGGGGCATAAATGTGGAGCGTGGCCGTGCGTCCCAGCAGCCCAAAGGAGGAGATGAGGCCCAACAGTCCGAAGCAATGGTCGCCATGAAGGTGGGAGATGAAGATGTGGCCCAACTTGCCGAAGGAGAGCGACGATCGCCGCACCTGCAGCTGAGCACCCTCGCCGCAGTCGACCATGAACAGTTTGCCGCGACACTCTACCACCTGCATCGACGGCAGATGGCGGGTGGTGGGCAGCGCGCTGCCACATCCCAGGATATGTACTCTGAACGGCTCCATAGTTTAGGAGTTTGGAGTTAGGAGTTTTGCCTCATTCCATAGCTGATCCATCTCCTCGAGGGTCATCTCTGTGAGGGGGCGTCCGGCGCGGATGCTGTGCTCCTCAATATAGCTGAAGCGGCGGATGAACTTCTGGTTGGTATGCTCCAGGGCGTTCTCCGGGTTGAGGTGATACAGGCGGGCGGCATTGATGACGGAGAAGAGGAAGTCGCCCAGCTCTTCCGTGCTACGCTCCTTGTCTTCCTTAGCCAGTTCGGCCTCCAGCTCGTCCAGCTCCTCTCGCACTTTCTTCCACACATCTTCTTTCTTCTCCCAGTCGAAGCCCACGTTACGGGCCTTGTCCTGTATGCGATAGGCCTTGATGAGCGAGGGCAGCGAGGCTGGTACGCCGCTAAGCACCGTCTTGTTGCCGTCCTTCTCCTTCAGTTTTATCTGTTCCCAGTTCTTCAAGACTTGGTCGGCCCCCTCCAACCTCCCCCCAAAGGGGAGGCTCTGCAGCCCATCTATCCGGTCGCTCTCAATGATTCCCCTTATGGTGGCCGAAACGCCTATAGGGTCAGCCATCACCTCTTCATTGGTAAACCGTATTTCCCTGAAACCCAACTCAGTAAGAATCCGCGTCCGCATCTGGTCAGCTTGTTGCTGTTCGGGGGTATAATGATAGCCTCCGTCAATCTCTATGACTAGTTGGTTGGTCAATGAGACAAAATCGACGATAAAATCGCCTATAACATGTTGTCTGCGGAATCTTACGCCCATTCTTTTATCGCGCAGCAATTCCCAAACAAGAGATTCGGCCTCTGTGCAATTCTTACGGTTAGCAGATGAAAAATCCTTAAGAATGTTATAAATTGAGGGATCTGCCAGTCTGTATCTGTCTAAAACTGTTTTCTCTGGCTCTAGCCTCCCCCTCGGGGGGAGGTTGGTGGGGGCTTGATAGACGTGGGGATGGCGGAAGATGAGCTTGTCGGCCTCGGTGTTCAGCACGTCGGCGATGTCGTAAAGTCCCTGCTCACGGGCTATCATAGCGTAGAAGCAGGTGTGCATGAGCACATCGCCCAACTCCTTCATCATGTCGTGGGTGTCGCCGCGCATAATGGCATCGGCCAGTTCGAAAGTTTCCTCAATCGTATTCGGTCGCAGGCTCTCGTTGGTCTGCTTCTTGTCCCAGGGGCATTTCTGCCGCAGCTCGTCAAGCACGTCAAGCAGCCGTCCGAAGGCCTGCATCTGTTCCTCTCGTGTATGCATATAATAAAAGATGTGTAAAACTTTCGGCAAAGATAAGGAAAAAAGGCGAAACGGAGCGCAAATTATAGAAGATTAACGCTATTACAATTCAGCCCGTTTAGAAAAAGCCGTTCTTGCTCCGTTTCCCTACGCAAGCGTCACCCCTTCGGGGATGCCGAGCGCTTTCTAGGAGAAAAAGCCGTTCTTTCTAGGAGATAAAGCCGTTCTTTCTAGGAGATAAAGCCGTTCTTTCTATGAGATAAAGCCGTTCTTTCTCCCCGCCATAGGCATTTATCAAACATTCTGCAAAGCCTCCAGCTCCTCCGAGAGTTTCTCCCAGCGCTCCACCTCCTCGTCCATCTGACGCTTGGTGTCGGTATATTCGGTGACGAGGGTCATGTCGGAGGCATTCTTGGGGTCAGAGAGCAGCTGGTCCAGTTCCTTCAGTCGCTGCTCCATGCGGGCAATCTTCTTCTCGCTCTCCTCGACGGCCTTCTCGGCCTTCTTGAGCTGCTTCTGCTGTTCCTTGCGGGCAGCATAAGCAGACCCACCAGTAGACCCTCCCCCGGCTCCTCCCTGGGAGGGAGGGGAGTAGTTACCTTTTTCACCCGATTTATCTGCACCAGAAGTATATACTTCCCTCCCTCCAGGGAGGGGCTGGGGGGAGGGTCTACTGCTTCCACTCTTCTCAATCCACTCATATATTCCTCCTATATGCTCCCTCACTCGTCCGCCGCCAAACTCGAAGACCTTGGTGACCAGTCCGTCAAGGAACTCACGGTCGTGACTGACGATGATGGCCGTACCATCGAAGGCTTTTATTGCCTCCTTCAGCACATCCTTTGAGGGCATATCAAGGTGGTTGGTTGGCTCGTCGAGGATGAGCAGGTTCACAGGCTCGAGCAGCAAACGAATCATAGCCAGACGGCTGCGCTCGCCGCCGCTGAGCACCTTTACTTTCTTGTCAGCTGCCTCGCCGCCGAACATAAAAGCACCAAGGATGTCGTTAATGCGCAGACGAATCTCGCCACGCGCCACGTTGTCGATGGTCTGGAAGACGGTGAGATTCTCATCGAGCAATTGTGCCTGGTTCTGGGCAAAGTAGCCTATCTGCACGTTATGGCCTATCTTCAGCGTGCCGTCGAAGGGAATCTCGTCCATGATACACTTCACCAGCGTAGACTTTCCCTCGCCGTTCTTGCCCACGAAGGCTACCTTCTCGCCGCGTTTAATGGTCATGTTCACCTTTGCGAACACATTGTGTTCGCCATAGCTCTTTGCCACCTCGTCACAAATTATGGGGTAGTCGCCCGAACGCAGGCAAGGCGGGAACTTCAGGTGCATAGCGGAATTATCGACCTCATCGACCTCGATGGGCACAATCTTCTCCAACTGCTTCACCTTCTGCTGCACCTGCACGGCCTTCGTAGCCTTGTAACGGAAACGCTCGATGAAGTCCTTCATATCGGCGATTTCCTTCTGCTGGTTCTCGTAGGCACGCAGCTGCTGCTCGCGGCGCTCCTTTCTTAAAGTGACATACTCGTTGTACTTCACCCGGTAGTCGATGATGCGCCCGCAGGAAATCTCCAGCGTGCGGTTCGACACATTATTTATAAAGGCACGGTCGTGACTGACGAGCACCACTGCCCCACTCCACTGTGCGAGCAGTTGCTCCAGCCATTGGATAGACTCGATGTCAAGGTGGTTCGTGGGCTCGTCGAGCAACAGCACTTCGGGCCTGCGCAGCAAAATCTTCGCCAGCTCAATACGCATACGCCATCCGCCGGAGAACTCACTCGTAGGCCTCCCAAAGTCAGTACGCAGGAATCCCAGGCCCATGAGCGTACGCTCCAGCTCAGCCTCCTGACTCTCGGCACCCACCATGAGCAGCCGTTCGTGCTCGGTGGTATAGCGCTCCACAAGGTCCATGTAGTCTTGGCTCTCATAGTCGGAGCGTTCGTTCATTAGGCGCTCTAACCGCTCCACACGCTCCTTCAGCTTCGCCGTGTCGGCAAAGGCTTTCTTCGCCTCCTCACGCACGGTGGTCTGGTCCTGTAGGTTCATCACCTGTGGCAGATAGCCTATGGTGGTATCCTGCGACGTAGCAACGGTACCTTCCGTAGGCCGCTCCATGCCGCACAGAATCTTCAATAACGTAGACTTGCCCGCCCCGTTCTTGCCCACCAGGGCAATACGGTCGCGGGCATTAATCACAAAGTTGGCTTCAGCGAAGAGCGGCTTCACGCCGAACTCCACCTTCAGGTTTTCAACAGAAATCATTACGTTCTACTCTGCTACGGGGCGCACAGACTGGCCAGCAGCGACTTCCTTGTAGCTTATTGTCTTATACGGGGTGTTACTGTAGAAATACAGATAAACGGCCCGGTAGGTACTGTTCTGGTTAATTGTAGACGACCAGTAGCAACCCACTTGGCCACGACCCTGTATCGACGTATCGTTCCACCATGATCCGGCGGCAGGAAGGAAAATGGAAGCGCCATTCTTGGCGGTAAACTTCATGCCGTTGACGCCATTCTGGTTTGTATAAACCGCCGTAGTGTTGTCAATGAGTTCCTTTAACTGGTCAAACGTGGGCATACGCCAAGGTATATGCCAGTTCACCGTAGCAGCATCGTAGGCCGTCTTGGCGATATCGAGGCCCAAGTCATGGCACGTATTATAGGATCCGTCGCAGTGAGTGTAGGTTTCCCAGGTATAGGCATCATCATCCCTCATCTTCGTCTCACCCCAGGCGAAGATATCACCGTATGACTCGGGCGTAAGGGCTCCTACGTTGCAGCAGGCCCACTTCGTGCCGCTGGGCAGTCCGAGGTCAATCTTGTGGGGATGATTGTTATTGGGACACTTGGTGAACGACCCCTGAGCCTCCTCATTGCCCGCCATGATGTCAATGACGGCACCGATATCGGCCACGTCGACGTTGCCATCGCCGTTCACATCGCCACTTCCCGAAGCGTTGCCTTCGTAAGTGATCATGTTAATGGCGCTTCTGTCATACTCCACCATAGAGCCGTCGGGCATGGTGACGTAGGTTTTCTCACCGAGGTTCGCCATGCGGAACTTGCTGTTCATAGGTATATTCACCAAGGTACCGTCAGAGAGGTGCAGCACTAAAATCTGTGCATCGGAGGTCTGCCATCCGACAACAGTCATCAGCATCAAGATGGCACGTAGTAGTAATTGTCTGGTTTTCATAAGCTTTGTTATTTCTTGTCAGCAAAGAGTTGAACATGCTGACGGATTAATTCTTCGTCGTTGAAGTAGTCAATACGCATGGCTCGGCGCACCTCATCCATAGTCTGTGCACCCACCTCGCGGGCCTTCTCGGTACCCTTGCGGAGCATGTTGTAGACCTCGGGGATGTCCTGCTCGAACTCATGGCGACGTTCACGCATGGGAGCGAGGAACTTGTTGAGCACCTCGTTGAGGAACTTCTTGCACTTCATGTCGCCCAGTCCGCCGCGACGGTAGTGGTCCTTCAGCTCGTCAAGGTTCTGGTATTCGGGCCAGAAGGCGGCAAAGTCCTCGTCCGAGGAGAAGGCATCAAGGTATGTGAACACGGCGTTACCCTCCACATGTCCGGGATCGGAGACGTTCAGGTGCAAGGGGTCGGTATACATCGAGCGAACCTTCTGCCACACCTCGTCGGCTGTATCAGAAAGGTAGATGCAGTTGCCGAGACTCTTCGACATCTTTTCCTTGCCGTCGGTACCGGGCAGACGACGTGCCGTGAGATTCTCGGGCAGCAATATCTGCGGCTCGACAAGCACGGGAGCGTAGGTGTTGTTGAAGCGGTTCACCAACTCGCGGGTCACTTCGAGCATCGGCTCCTGATCCTCGCCGGTGGGCACAATGGTGCTCTTGAACAGCGCGATGTCGGCAGCCTGGCTCACGGGGTAGCAGAAGAAACCCAGGGGTATACTCTCGCCCTCAAAGCCGCGCATCTTGATTTCGGTCTTCACCGTGGGGTTACGCTGTACGCGGCTCACCGAGATGAGGTTCATGAAGTAGGTGGTCAGCTCGGCCAGCTCGGGTATGTGGCTCTGAATGAAGAGCGTACACTTCTCGGGGTCGAGTCCGGCAGCAAGCCAATCAAGGGCCACCTGGATGATGCTCTGACGCAGTTTCTCAGGGTTATCGGCATTGTCGGTGAGGGCCTGCACATCGGCCATGAATACAAACATGCGGTCGTAGCCGCCGGCGTTCTGAAGTTCAACACGACGCTGCAGAGAACCTACATAGTGGCCCAGGTGCAGCTTTCCTGTAGGGCGGTCGCCCGTCAATATCACTTTCATCGTTTTTCGTTGTTTTTGAAATTTCAGGCTGCAAAGGTACGAATAATCAACGTAATGGCCAAGTAATTTACCGAAATTGTTTGATTGTTAGACTTTTTTGCCCCTTCTTTTTTGGTGATTACGGAAAAATGCCTACCTTTGCACCCCGTCATGAACGATACAAAAATCATCAGCGACCCGGTATTCGGGTTTATCAAGATTCCCCGTGGACTGCTCTACGACATCGTGCAGCACCCGCTCTTCCAACGTCTTAACCGCATCAACCAGCTGGGGCTGGCCTCGGTGGTCTATCCCGGCGCACGGCACACGCGCTTCCAGCATTCACTGGGAGCCTTCTACCTGATGAGCGAGGCCATCCTCTCGCTACAACAGAAAGGACTTTTCATTTTTGACTCCGAGGCCGAGGCCGTGGAGGCCGCCATCCTCATGCACGACATCGGCCACGGACCATTCTCCCACGTCCTGGAGGACACGCTCATCAGCGGCATCAGCCACGAGGACATATCGCTGATGATGATGGAGCGCATCAACCGCGACCTGGGACAGCGGCTGGGCATGGCCATCGCCATCTTCCGCGACCAGTACCCCAAGCGCTTCCTCCACCAGCTCATCTCCAGCCAGCTCGACATGGACCGTCTGGACTACCTGCGCCGCGACTCGTTCTTCACCGGCGTCACCGAGGGAAACATCGGCTCGGCACGTATCATCAAGATGCTCAACGTGGTCGACGACCGCCTCGTGGTAGACCAGAAGGGCATCTACTCCATCGAGACCTACCTCACCTCACGCCGATTGATGTACTGGCAAGTGTACATGCACAAGACCGCCGTGGCCTACGAGAAGGTGCTCGTCAACGTGCTCACTCGAGCCAAGGACCTCACCCGGCAGGGGCATGACCTCTTCGCATCCCCTGCGCTAAAGTACTTCCTTCAGAACGATGTTGACCGCCAGCACTTCGACACCCACGAGGCAGAGGCCCTGCAGATGTACTCCGACCTCGACGACTCCGATATCTGGAGCGCGCTGAAGGTGTGGCGCTACGATGACGACACTATCCTCTCCACCCTGGCTACTGACATGCTCGACCGCAACATTTTCAAGTCCGTGGTCAGCGAGGAACCCTTCGACGAGACCGTCATCTCCGAGAAGGCAGACCATATTGCCAACGTCATGGGCATCAGCGAGACTGACGCCCATCGCTACATGATGAGGACGGGTACCATGCAGAAGGACATGTACTCCGTCGACGACGACTCCATCGACATTCTCTACAAGGACGGCACCATCCGCAACATCCTCGACGCCTCGGAAATCCTCAACGTGCAGCTCCTCTCCCGCAAAGTCCGCAAGTACTTCCTCTGCTACCACCGAACGTGACTGCTTTAAACCACAAATTATAATACTTAAACCACGAATTAAGACGAATGACACGAATGGCACGAATTATATTTCTAAAACCACGAATTAAAACGAATTCGTGTAATTCAATAATAATTCGTGAAATTCGTGTCATTCGTAAAATTTGTGGTAAAATAAAAACGTGGTCAAATATAATTCGTGTCATTCGTGTCATTCGTATAATTCGTGGTAAAAAAAATGAATATGTTGTTTTAAATGAATATAAGTATGCCCCGTTATTTTTTCGTGTTCTGCAAGGAGAGTCTGTTGTTGGAGCAGCGGTCCGACGGCACGTTCGCCGTGCCCTTGTGCGAGGAGCCACCCACGGAGGTGAAGCCCTGGACCACCATCCTCAACATCACGCCCATGTCCGACGGCACTGAGGTACGCACCTACGCCATCGACACGGTTGAATGTTCAATCTTCAATCTTCAATCTTCAATCTTCGTTCCTCTTCGCCAGAGCTACTACCACCTGCCCTCTGACCTCTACCTCAAGGCCGGGAAATGCTTCGAGCTGCTCTACTGGGACCACAACACCCGTTTCTGTGGTGTCTGCGGCGGCCCGATGAAGCTGCACACCGACATCTCCAAGCGCTGCGAACACTGCGGCAAGGAGGTATGGCCGCAGCTGGCCACCGCCGTCATCGTGCTCATTCACCGAGGCCCCGACGAGGTGCTCCTGGCCCGAGGCCGCAGTTTCAAGCGCGACTTCTTCGGTCTCATCGCTGGCTTCGTCGAGACCGGCGAGACCCTTGAGGAAGCCGTCCAGCGTGAGGTGCGCGAGGAGACCGGCATCAGCATCCGCAACATCCGTTACTTCGACTCCCAGCCCTGGCCCTACCCCTGCGGCCTCATGGTAGGCTTCAACGCCGACTACGACTCTGGCGAGCTCCACCTTCAGCGCGAGGAGCTGAAGAAGGCCGCCTGGTTCCACCGCAACCACCTGCCCAACCTGCCCGAAAAGCTCTCCATAGCCCGCCGCCTCATAGACCACTGGCTCGGAGAGTCCTGACTGCCGCATCCGCAGGGAATCTCGCTCGTCTAATTCCGTCCCATACGCCCTCTCATACATTCAGCCGTCCATTCGATTTGAAAGAGCCGTTCTTTCCATTCGAATAAGCCGTTCTTTCTATGAGAATAAGCCGTTCTTTCGATTCGAATAAGCCGTTCTTTCTAAAGGTTAAAACGGCTCAAACTCTGCCGGCACCCCATGATGTCGGAAAAAAGAACCGTGTAAAGTGCTAAACATCATTAAATTATGCCCAAAAGTGTCACCAATCACATATTTTTCCGTAACTTTGCAACGCAATTAGAAAGCAAAAGAACATGAACACCACGGCAGTACATATTGATACACAGCTCTACAACAGCGCCGCAGAGTACGCCCGCAGACAGCATACCAGCGTGGACAAGGTGCTGGAAGGGCTGATTATGGCATTGCCGAAGGAAGACATGACCAAGGAGAAGCCCAAACTAAAAAGGCCCACCCATTTCTCACCGGCACTGATACAACTCGTTGGAGCAGCAAAGACAGCAAACACCAATCCCAACGACATCAATGGCGACGAGGCCAGATGGGAATACCTGAAGGAGAAATACAATCTGTAATGAAAGTCTTTATCGACACAAACATCATCTTGGACGTTTTGCAAGAGAGGAACGAATTCTTGAAAGACTCCCTGTCTGTACTACAAATGGGAAAAGACGGGAGCATATCATTGTATGCATCTCCTCTGACATTCGCAACATGTCACTATATCCTGCAAAAGGACTACGATAAGATGTTTGCAATACAGAGCCTTCGGACGATAAAGTCATTCATTGAAATTACAACCATGGATGACGAACAATGTTTCAGAGCCCTATACTCAGACATGCCCGACTTTGAGGACTTGTTGCAGTTTGAGTCAGCAACAGCCTATGGATGCGACAGCATTGTGACAAGAAATGGAAAGCATTTCCCAAAAGAACCACTAAGCATCCTCACCCCAACAGAATTCCTCAATCTATATACAGAATAATACAAAACAATTATCTTTTATATTAACTTAAAAACTAACCAAAATGAAAAAAACAAAACTCTTTAAGTCGCTCCTCGTCGCAGCAGGGCTGTGCGTGGGGGCAAGTGCAGATGCACAGACTTGGACATTCGTGAACAATATGGCTGTCTGGGCTGCAGATGGTATCACTTTAAATGGTGGTAACCAGTATGATGAAAATGCCACTGCAGTCAATGCTGGTGGCGTGACATTTACTGGAACAAGTGGTTTTGTCTCAACGGCATTAGGTATCGGTTTTAATGCAACAGGCTCTAAAACCGACGAGAACATAAGCATCATCGTTCCTGCAGGCTATAAAGCTACGGTGACTGTCTACACGTCTGGCAACAGAACTGTTAAGGCTGCTTTTGGCAATGCTGCCGAAGAGACTTATAATGCAAGCTGGGCTGCTTCTACAAAGGAGTTCAATAATGCCACTGGTACTTCTGATGTTGCGCTGATTCTATATTGTAATCAGAACCCTGGCGGTTCTAATCAGAAGCAAGCTCCTTTCTTGCAATCGATAGTCCTGACAGACATGACAACAGTATCCTCTTATCCCTGGACTGCAACTGCTGTAGCAACTATTGGGGGAGAAAAGACCACTCTTAAGACATATAATTCTGCCGCAGATGTAGATGAGGGTTCTTATTATACAGTCGTGGTTGACAAGGTCATCGAGAAGGATGGTGTTTATTATGCATTGAACGATGATGCTTTCGCTGCTAACGTATATGGCGTAACCTACAAGATGGGTAATGCTGCTGGTTCTCATGAGTTCAACTACGAGAAAGTAGATGATGCTGTATTCTATGGCGAGGTTGAGGATATCTACACAGCTGGATCGAATGTTAACAAGGCGACGGGCAGTACTGTGCTGTCGAATGGTGGTGGCTACTCAGCCATGTCATCCCACGGCGGTTATGTAACTCTTTCATTTAATGTCCCAGAGACTGCCATGTACACGCTTTCTTTGGGAATGAACAACACCAATAGTTCAAACCGTGGCTTCAATTATTCTATTGATGGTGCCGATGTTTCTGAGACTATTACTGTGAATGCTAACAAACCTCATGTGGAAGAAATCACTGGTCAGACATTGAAGAAAGGCGCACACACCATTACGATGAACATTACTTACAGCCTTACTCCTGTATTTGACTATCTGCTCATCACTAAGACTGGTGAACCCGCCAAGCAGACATTCACTGCTAACTTCTACGATGACAACAACTGGGAGCATGTCTATGCATACGCATTCAGCACTGATGACGACATGGATGAATACTTCGGCGAATGGCCTGGCCAAGAGATTACAGTCAAAACCGATAATAAGTACACTGTGACCTTCGAAGCTGCGTTTGCTCCTACCACTATTATCTTCCACAACAACAGTGGCACTCAGACCGCTAACCTCGCTTTCGAGGATGGCGGAAACTATAACTTAAAGGGCAAGCTGTATACCACCACCGCTACGTTCACTACGAACCTTGGCTGGGAGCATGTATATGCTTACGCATGGAGCGGCGATGGCGCCAGCAAGGAAGAGCAGCTTGGTGGATGGGCAGGCAGAGAGCTTACCGCTACTGATGGCATATATATGGCCAGCATTTTCTCCAACACCATTCCTGAGTTCATCATCTTCCACAACAACAACGGTTCTCAGACCAGCGACCTCGCTTTCGAGGACGGTAAGGCATACACTTGGAACAGCTACACCGTGTACTTCACTACCGACTGGACTACTGTAAATGCCTGGGCTTGGAACATTGTTGGTGAAGGAACAGAAAATCTCTGTGGCTCATGGCCTGGCACTGCCATGACCGGCTCCGATGGAACATTCACGTACACCTATACTGGTGTTAAAGCTCCCGATATGATTCTCTTTAACAATGGTAGCGATCAAACTGGCGACTTCACCTTTGAGGATGGCAAGACCTACACTGCCGCCGGTCCTACCTCTGTCGATAAGACCATCTCTGCTGCTGGCTATGCTACCTATTGCAGCCCCTACGCTCTTGACTTCACTGGAAGCAATCTGACTGCTTACATCGCTGCTAAGGATGCAGACAATAATGTGACCTTCTCTACCATTACCAAGGTTCCCGCCAACACTGGCATTCTGCTGAAGGGTGCTGCTGGCAACTACGCTATCAACACCACTACCGATGCGACCGAGACTGTGGCTAACAACGCCCTCATCGGTGTCACAAAGAAGACCGTGGTCAACAAGAAGGGTATCTTCGTATTGATGAACGGCGGACAGGGCGTTGGCTTCTACAAGACCACCGCTGAGAGCTTCACCGTGGGTGCCAACACCGCCTACATCGATGCTCTGCCCGAGCCCGAGGGTGAAGGTGCTCGTACCTTCATCGGCTTCGACTTCGATAACACCACGACGGCTATTGAAGGCGTTGCAGCTGAGAAGAACTTCAACGGCGAGATTTACAACCTGCAGGGACAGCGTGTGATGAAGGCTCAGAAGGGCCTCTACATCATCAATGGCAAAAAGGTCCTGGTGAAGTGAGAGACAAACCGAACTTGCTCGAGTTCGTCCGAACATGAACGAGCTCGAGCGAAGCTCAAGGTCGTGCTTAAATAAAATATTAATGATTAATTCGTGGACATTTATGGACATTATATGTAGAAGATAAAACTACGATGGTGTTTGTTTATAACATGAATTTCCATGTAATGACCACGAATTATTCATAAATAATTACTTAACAAAGAAAGGAATAATCAATATGAAAGCTATATATCAGAAACCCGTAACGGACATCGTGAACGTAAGGCTGACGCCGTTGATGAACCAAAGCCCGCTGGGTCCTGTGGAAGAAGGCTTTAACCCTGGCCAAGCCCCTGAGACCGGCGAAACCAGCGGTAACCTCTCCCGCCGCTCCATCTGGGACGACGAGGACTAGGACTACGCGAAAAGTCTTGAAGCAAACATAGAAAGAGTGACCGTCACCACACAATGTGGGTGATGGGGACAGGCAGGTGACGCAGTCCTGGGTCAGGTTCCTGTCCCCATG
>JAGCNO010000035.1 GCA_017645905.1 Prevotella sp.
GGAAGTACTCGCCGTCAGGAACTCGGAAGCACTCGCCGCCAGGAACTCGGAAGCACTCGCCGTCAGGAACTCGGAAGCACTGGCCGTCAGGAACTCGGAAGCACTCGCCGCCAGGAACTCGGAAGCACTCGCCGTCAGGAATTTTGACGTGCTGGCAAGTCAGAGCCACGTCATGAATTCCTTCGACCATATACTGGGGGGATTGAGGGCAAGAGCATCGGCCCTCAATGCGCAGGAGTCGCTGGCCATGAGATTCATATTTCGCTCCAGCATCTCCGACGCTATTTCGGCAACCGCAATGGGATACCGTCTCCGCGATGCTTCTATGTTAGGAGCTAGATAAGGATGCGCAATACAATAGCCATACTGCTGACGCTGGTCCCCATGCTCGCGTGGGGACAGCGTCAGACGTACTACCAATACTCTACCGACGAGGCGCGGCTGGTGTTCTTCGACAAGAGCCTGTCGCGCTACATCCCCCATATCGTGCGCATGTATGACCACGGCAAAGCGCTTCATGAACAGATATGGACCACCGATTCGCTCTATCGCCCCGAGGCACCGCTGCTGATGATTACCGACTGGGAGGACGAAGGCAACGGCGGTGTGTCGCCGCTGCCTCATACGATGATTCAGATTGGCATGGCACCGCTGAGCAAGGCATATAACGTCTATCCCTCGGCTGAGCGTTACCGCCACCTGTTCGACCATGAGTACACCCACGTGGTGATGACCGACAAGTACAACCGCCGCGACCTCTCCTGGCGCCGCTTCTTCGGCCTGGGCAAGGGTTCGCGGGGCTATGGGGCCAAGGGCGGTGCAAGCCGAGAGCAAAGTGGAACTCGTTCCGACTTTGCCGAGGCGCAGCCCGCGCTCGGCGGAGCCAAGGTGACGCCCGACAACCAGCATCCCCTGTCGGCCCTGTGGAGCTACCTGAGCGTGCCCCGCTGGTATGCGCCGCGCTGGTATCACGAGGGCATAGCCTGTTTCATGGAGACCTGGATGGGCGGAGGCGTAGGACGCTCCTTGGGCGGCTACGACGAGATGTACTTCCGCAGCATCATCGATGGCGGCCACGAGTTGTTCTCGGTGGTGGGATTGGAGACCGAGGGCACCACCATGGACTTCCAAGTGGGTGCCAACGCCTATCTCTACGGCACGCGCTTCGTCAGCTACCTCGCACGGCAGTATGGCTACGACAAGCTCATCAGCTTCTATAACCGCACGGCCGACAGCCACGCGCTCTTCGGCAGCCAGTTCAAGGAGGTGTTCGGACGCCCGCTGCGCCAGGCATGGGACGACTGGAAGCAGGACGAGCACCGGCACCAGCAGGCCAACCTCGACGCCATCCGTCAATATCCCATCACCGCCACCACGCCTGTCACCACGCCTGTCACTGTGCCAGGCGGTTCTGCCGCCGGTGACTCGGTATCCCCGGCTCCGATGGGCTCCGTCTCGCCACTGGTTTACGACTCCGTCTCGGGCAAGGCTTACGCCGCCGTCAATGCCCCGGGGCGTTTCGCCAGCCTCACTGAGATTGACCTCACCACTGGCAAGCAACGCAGGCTGGCCAACATTGACGGCGTGCAGCTCTACAACCCTGCCAGCGTAGCCCTCGACCTGGGCGGCAGGCGCCTCATCTTCACCATCAACAACCAGAAGATGCGCGGCCTGCAGGTGTACGACCTGGACCGGGGGAAGACCATTAAGCGGAAGAACTATCAGCGCGTAGGCAACATCGTCTACGACAACACGAACGACTGTCTCTACGGCCTCTTCTCCAATGGCGGCATACACTCCATCGTGCGTTACGACAAAGACCTGGAAAAGCCCGAGGTGATTTATTCGTTCCCCTTTGGCGTCAGCATCTTCGACATCGACGTGAGCCACGACGGCACCCTCCTCTCGCTGACACGCTCGGGCAACAACGGCGAGCAGACGCTCATGCTCCTCGACCTGAAGCAGATAGAGAAGGCCGTCTTCAAGCCCATAGAGCTGGTGACGTGGCGCGATGCCAACCTGGGGCAGTTCCGCTTCTCGCTCGACGACAGCCACCTGATAGGCAGTTCCTACTATACCGGCGTCAGCAACCTCTGGCAGGTGGATGTCAAGACACGGCAGATGGAGATGCTCTCCAACACCGACATCGGCCTGTTTGCCCCGCTCGAAATTGCCCCCGACCGCCTGCTGGCCCTGCAGTTTGAACGCGACGGCATGCTGCCAGTCACCCTTCAGCGGCGGGTGGTAAGCGATGCGAATGCCATCACGCTCTATGGCCAGCGTGCCTACGAAGCCAACCGTCAGGCCCTCGACTCGGTAGGACTGCTCCGCGAGCCGCTGGCCGTCAGGGAGTTTGGCGACGTCTATCACAACATCACCTCCTATGACGTGTTGAAGGAAATGGCCTTTGAAGGGGCTTATCCTACCCTTACCGGTTTCACCGACCGCGAGGCGTGGAACAAGGTGACGCCCGTCGTGGGCTATCGCTTTCACTTCTGCGACCCCGTGGGACTCAGTTCCCTCAAGATGGGGGTGGGCCTCTCCCCGTGGAGCAGCCATGAGTGGAAAAACCAACTGCATGCCGACCTGGAGTGGCGCTATTACTTCTGGACGCTGAAAGCGGCATGGAACCCCACCTGCTTCTACGACCTCGCCGGCCCGCTGCGCGAGAGCCGCAAGGGCTACAAGGTGTCGCTGGCTTACGACTATATGAATTCGCTCGTGGCCCCCTACAAACGCTCGTGGGGCTTCTCGCTCGGCGCATACGGCCTGATGGATGCCCTGCCGCTGTTTCAGGAGATCGCCGCCGACGACATACGCTCGCTACAGACGGCCTCCGTCTATGGCAAGCTGTCGAAGCTGCGCAAGTCATTAGGAGCAGTGATGGACGAGCAGGGGTATCAGCTGGGCCTGCAGGGATATAGCTATCTGGCTGGCGGAAAGTTCTACCCGTCGGTCGAGGCTACGGGCGACTTCGGCCTCCTGTTGCCCGTCGGGCGCAACAACTCGTTCTGGCTGCGCACGGCGGCAGGACATAACTTCGGCGACAGCGAGTCGGCGTTAGGCAATACTTATTTCGGCGGTTTCCGCAACAACTATATCGACTATCGCGACGCCTTCCAATATCGCACCGCCCTGGCCTTGCCGGGTGCCGACATCGATGCCGTCAAGGCCCACTCCTATGCCAAGGCTACCGCCGAGCTGAACCTCAGTCCTGTGCGTTTCAACAATTTCGGCGCCCTCTACTGCTATCCCACCTGGACACAGTGCTCGCTCTTCGCCACCGGACTGTCAGCCTGGAACACCGGCTCGTCGCGCCAGTCGTTCGTCAGTGCCGGTGTTCAGCTCACCACCGAGGTGGTATTCTTCAACTATCTGAAGACCACCCTTTCGCTGGGCTACGGCCACCTGTTTGCCCCTGAAGGCTTTTCCGGTGGCAGGCACGGCAATGAATTGATGGTCTCACTCAAATTGCTATAATGCTGTTCGTCGTCTCCCTGCTTCCTGTCGCCATCTACATCGCGTGGGTCTGGTCCATAGACCGCTTTGCACTTGTCAGTGCAAGGCTGCTGGCCCAGATGATTCTCTGCGGCCTGATGACAGCACTCGTCTGCTACGGCCTGTTCCGGCTCACAGGCGATTACTGGGGGCAGTGGTCCGATGTCGTCAATCCTGTGGTCGAAGAGATGGTCAAGGCCATCCCCCTCCTCGTGCTGGCCAGTCGCAAACGCATGGTGTTCTTCATCGACAGCGTCATCCTTGGAGCTGCCGTGGGCGGTGGATTCTCCATCCTCGAGAACCTGCTCTATCTGCTCCACGATGACAGCTTGGGCTTCGGCACTGCGCTGTTCCGGGGACTTGAGGTGTCGCTCGTCCACATGGGCTGCAGCGCCATTGTGGCCACTGCGCTGATGTTCATCGTCCGGCAGGCTGAACGTCGGAACTCCCGGCTCACTGTCAAAAAGGCAGATGCCAGTCTCGCCATCCTGCTGCTCATAGCTTCCACTGCCCTTCACGTGGCTCACAACGCACTCCATTTCAACCCGCTTGCCCAGACCGTCACGGTCATTGGCCTCATGGCGCTGCTGCTATTGGGCACCTACCAGTATGACTCGAACCAGATTCACCGGTGGATAGACCGAAGCATGAACAAGCAGCTCGACCTGCTCTGTTCCATCAGTGAAGGCCGGCTCGACGAGACGCCAACAGGCCGCTACCTGCTTTCGGTCAAGGAGTCTTTCCCGCCGGAAGTGTTCTTCGACATCGTCTGCTATGTGCAGCTGCACACCGAGCTGGAAGTCGTAGCCAAAAGCCGTTTCATGGCCCACGAGGCGGGACTCGAATATCCTTTGAGCAACGAAAGCAGGGCTTCTGTCCTTGCCAAGCACAAAGAGTATCAACATCTGTCGGAAGCATTGGGGAAGACTGCAAGAATCACCGTTGCCCCATTGCTGAAGTTCTATCCCGCCGACCGCAAGGCACTGGACGACCTCATCGACGAGTGTCGCTCCTGAACGGGTGGTCGGCAGCGTCATCGCTAACATCAAAAATCGCTAACATCAAAAAACAGAAAAAATGAAAAAAACAGTTGCCTTTCTCATTGCTGCCATACTGAGTTCCGCAGCATACGCCCAGTGTCAGCAGGGGAGTGTACAAGACGCGAAGCATGAGGTTTTCAAGACCTTCCATTCGCGGACCTACAAGAATCAGTATCCTTTGCGCGAGATTCCCGTAGCTCCTCGTCGTGCGTCGCTTCTCCCGGCGAAAGCACCAGCCCAGACTAAGGCGTTCACCGACCGTGTGTGGTTTCCCGGTGAGTGGGAAGAGGTGAAGGCCATCATCATCACCCCCTACTACGATTGTCTGGTGCCTGGTCACGAGGACGATTACGAATGGCACGCAGAATCCGTAGTGACCGGTTATGGTGAGTATTACCATAAAGTAGATGGCAAATGGCAGATTGAGGGCTTCGGGCCTTGTGTGGCCCGGATGGACACGACAGCAGCCTACGGCAAGGTGCTCTTCCATCTGATGGACGGCATACAGCAGGGCGGTGCCGAAGCCTGGGTGCGTCTGGAGCAGGAGGCCGACACGGCCTTGGTACACGAGACGCTCAGTCGCATGAACCTGCGCCACGACCGCCTGCGCTTTTTCTACGGGCGGGGAAACTCTATCTGGTATCGCGACTGCGGACCCATCTGCTTTTACTATGGCGAGCAGGACAGTCTGGCCATGCTCGACTTCATCTACTCGCGCCACAGCCGCGCACACGACGACTCCATACCCTCGCTTCTGCACAGGCAGATGGGCATTCCCAACTACATGACCAAGGTGCTGTGGGAGGGCGGCAACTGTCTCGTTGACGGTGCAGGAGCGGTCATCTCGTCCGACGCTGTCTATACCATCAACCAAGACACGCTCGGAGCGGTAGTATGGGATGGGCAGAACATCAGTTCGCTGCATCATGAGTACAAGCCCGCACTGACACCCGACGAGGTGAAGCAGGCTTTGCATGAGATGTTGGGCCAGCGAGCCACACACATCATCCCCCGCTACCTCTTCGACGGTAGCACCGGCCATGTGGACCTCTATGCCGATGCCTACGACGAGAATGGCTTCGTCTTCTCCGTCATGCCCGATGCATACAGTTCGTGGACAGACTATACGACGGGGCACAACAATATCGACCTGCTCTGCCGGCAAAAGAGCATCTTCGACCGCAACTACTACGACATGGCACACTTGCCATTCCCCTCGAAGGAGGAGGGAGAGCCTTTCGCTGACGAGGAAGAGTACGACGCATCCTACTCGCGCACCTACTCCAACCACTGCTTTGTAAACAATGTCATCCTGCAGCCATGCTTCTCCGAGGTGGGAGCCGACGGCATGCCCACTGAAGCATGGGACCGGGCCAACATCGAGGCCGTCAAGGCGGCCTATCCGGGCTATACCGTCTATTGCATCGACGTGAGCTCATTCGACGCTGAAGGAGGGGCACTCCACTGCGTCACCAAACAGATTCCCGCCGACAACCCCATCCGCATCCTTCATAAGAATATTCACGGCAGCATCAACCTGGGCGAGTTGACAGCCATCCCCGTCAGTGCCGTCATCACCAACCGCAGCGGCATCAGCCATGCCGAGGTGGTCTGGCGCACCGACCAGGGCGACTGGCAGACAATCACCCTCACCGCAAACGGCAACCGCTTCTACGGCAGCTTGCCCATCAGTCTGACTGACGTGCCTCACACGGTGGAGTACTATATCTCTGCCACCTCCTGCAATGGCAAGACCATCACCAAGCCCTTCACAGCCAGTCAGGGTGGCTATTTCACTTTCACCTACAATGACGGCAACCCCGAATTCGACAGCACGATGTTCGACTTCGACACAGAGCCCATGCCCACGGAACGCATCACTTTCCCGTTCGGCAGCAATTGGCTCACTGAAGATACGACGGAGGACGATCCCACGACCACAGGCATCGTCAATCTGGACATCAGCCATCGCAGCGACAATCGTTGGGCTACGCTGCAAGGTATCATGTTAAGCAGCCAACCAACGAAGCCTGGTGTGTTCATTCATTACGGGAAAAAGGTTGTTAACAAACAAAAATGACTATATAGGTATAAATCTTTAAATAAAAGAACCGACGTGACCGTCAGTGGCAACAACATCACGCTGACCTCACAGCAGGCCGACGGAGTGACATCGGTGGTGGAACTGACCGGCGTCACCATCAGCGGCAATGACCTGCGCTTCACGGCGAAGACCACACTCTCGAAGA
>JAGCNO010000036.1 GCA_017645905.1 Prevotella sp.
CGACATCGACGCCACCGGCCGCAGGATCGCCCGGCAGCTGGCGCTGCAGTTCCCACAGCTCTACATCGCCTGGCTCACACCCGAGGACATGGGCCAGCTGCACGACAACCGCGGCAGGGCAAGAAAAGACCTGAAGGACTTCATCCAGCTGCATCCCCACCGTGAGGACATGAAGCGGCTCATCGACCGCGCACAGTCGGCACACTACTGGACGAAGACGGAAGACAAGGAGGGCAACACCCAATACGTCATCCTGCCCGCACGCCTGAACTACTACCTCGCCATGAACGGCTTCTACACGCTCCGTGACGATACCCGCAAGGAACCGATCTACATCTTTATTGACGAGGCGAAGGTGCGCCGGGTGGTGGCGAAGACCATCGTGAACTTCCTCATCACGCAGATGAAGCGCGATGGTCTCGACGAAGCCCTGCAGAACAAGCTCCTGCGCTGCCGCGACCTGCCTACCGACCACGTGAGCCATCTCCAGGAACGCGACGACCTCGACTTCACGAAGAGCAGCGACTGCGCGCAGAAGTTCTTCTTCCGCAATGGCTGGGTGGAGGTCACCGCTGAGGGCATCAAGCTCCGCCGCTATGACGACCTCGACGGCAGCTACGTCTGGGAAGACACCATCATCGACCACGACTATCGGGCCATGGCTCCGATGTTCAAGGTGGAAAAGCTTGACAACGGCGGCTATAGCGTGGAGATCACCGAGGTCCCGCCGAGCAAATTCTTCAGGATGATTGTCAACACCTCGCGGCTGCACTGGCGCAAGGCCGACGAGGGCGGACTGGAACTCACGGAAGAGGAACAGCTCGAAGAGCACCAGTGCCTCGCCAGCAAGCTGGCCTGCATCGGATACCTGCTCTTCGGATACAAGTCGGAGTCGGAGGCCTGGGCACCCATCTGTCAGGACTCGAAGCTGGCCGAGAGCGAGGACGAGTGCAACGGCGGCAGCGGCAAGTCGCTCTTCCTGAAGGCCGTCAGCCGTCTGCTCAACATGTTCTACATCGATGCCCACGTGCCCTCGATCGTCGACAACCGTTTCCTGTTCGACGGCGTGACGGAGGACACCGACCTCATCATCGTCGACGAGTGCGACCGCCGACTGAACTATGATTTCTTCTTCGGGCGCATCACCGGCGACATGAAGGGTGAGGAAAAGGGCAACCACCCGTTCCAGATACCATTTACGAAGAGTCCGAAGATCGCCTTCGCCACGAACTACGTGCTCCGCAAACACGATGCCAGCACCGAGCGCCGCATCTGGCCGCAGGTCTTCTCCGACTATTACCACGAGGCCACGCGCCTGAACGATTACCGCGAGTCGCGCTCCATCCGTGACGACCTCGGCTGCAATCTGATGGGATCGGAGTACTCTGAGAAGGACTGGCAGGCCGACATCGCCTTCATGCTGCAATGCCTGCAGCTCTACCTGTCGCTGCCCAAGGGTGAGCGCCGCATCATGCCGCCGCTGGGACGTATCGGACTGCGTGAGCAGATGGCGGCTGTGGGCAAGGACTTCAAGTCGTGGGCCGATGAGTTCCTGGCCGAGGACGGCGGCAACCTCGACTGCGAGCTGAAGGCGGAGGACATGCTGGCGGCCTTCAACGCCGAGACCCGCTACGGCTGGTCGCCCAAGAAGTTCGCCCAGCACCTGAAGGCCTACTGCGACATGGCGCCCCACATCCACTGCCTGAACCCCGCCTCGAAGACCGGCAAGAAGACCGACGGCGAGCGCTGGCAAAAATATGAAGGGAATAGTGGTCGGAAGACCTATTATTATGTAGAAACGGAACGTAAGTTCGCAGAGGATTCCAAAAAGACAGAACCCGAAGAGCAAAATATTCAGTTCTGATCTCACACATCATCATTTGGCCCGCTTATTTGAGCGGGCTTTTTTTGACTCAGATGTGGCCTGACTCACATCACTTGCTACTCTTGACCTCGTACATTTATTTTTCAAACTTAGACCCCCAATTTTTCCTTTTTAATCTGAGCAATCTGAGTCAAAGGAAAAGACCCTTTCGTAACAACCTTATTATTAAGCAGATATCTATGACTTGATAATCAACTCACATCTGGCTCACATCTGGCTCATATCACAATCTGAGCCAATTTTCGCTGTTCAGCCGAATTTGCAGTTCGCCAGAACCCTGCCACTTGGATAACCAGCCTCTATCGCGCAATAAGGAACCCTTATTGAAAAATAACCAACCCTTATTGAAAAATAACCAACCCTTATTGAAAATTAAGCGTTCCTTATCGAACGATACTCGGCCTCTGCTGAACAAAGCCCGTTCCTTCCTAATGTCTTTGGCATGCACAGCTCCTTTGCTATTTCTTTGCATCCTGTGTGATGCTGGTGGCAGCGATGCGGCCGGATACCAGAATCTCAGTGAGGGCATTGCCGCCCAAGCGGTTGCCGCCGTGGATGCCGCCTGTCACCTCGCCTGCAGCATAGAGGCCGGGGATGGGCTGACCGTTGGCATTGAGCACACGGCGCTGTTCATCCACCACCAGTCCACCCATGGTATGGTGGGTGGCAGGTGCCAACGTTCGGATGGTGAGCAGGGTTGAGTCGAGCGAATAGGTCGATTTGTCGTAGGTGCCATCCTGACGGCGCTTCACATTGCCGATGGTGTTGGTGGCATAGCGCTTGCTGACAGCAGGTTGCCGGCCGTCCATCACAGCCATGTCGTAGTCGCGAATGGCCTTCAGGATGGCGTCGGCACTCACATTGAACCTCAGTGTGTTCAGCAGTTCTGGCAGTTGCGCCGGCTTGCATGCATATTGTTTGCCAGGCACGTCCACACCACGCTTCTCGTTCGGCTC
>JAGCNO010000037.1 GCA_017645905.1 Prevotella sp.
ATGGCCATGCCACCAAGCCCTTCATGCTGCCCCAGCGTAACCCGAAAGTTTTCTACCGCCTGCTGCTTCATTCCTACAATACCCCTGATTTTACGTTGCATAAAGTTGTCACCGATGTTGTCGGGGCTAATGAACAGGAATAAGTGAACAATAAATAGTGAATTGTGAACTATTTGAAACAATAACAAAAAACGAAGTCACTTATACTTGCTATCTTTGCATCGAACAAAAGATAGAAGTATATGAAGCGACTTGTCCTTTCCCTGTTTGCCTTTGTGCAGATAGCAGTGCTCTCAGCCGCAGAGCCGTTCATCAGTTTTTCCCAACAGCCGGGGGCCATCAGCCTGGCCAATGCCACCATCGGCTATAGTGACGCCGACTATGAGGGTGTGAAGATAGCCCTCAGAAGTCTGCAGGCCGATATGGAGCACGTCTTTGGAAAGGCTCCCCAGCTGTCGACGGACAATGGGGCTACCATCCTTGTGGGTACCATTGGCAAGTCTCCCGTCATCGACAAAATCGAAAAAAGCAAATCGTTTGCTCTGAAAGGTAAGCGAGAGAAGTTCGTCATCGCCAACGTCGACGGCAAGATGGTCATCGCCGGAAGTGACCGCCGCGGCACTATCTACGGCATTTATGAACTGAGCCGCCAGCTGGGTGTCTCGCCTTGGTACTGGTGGGCCGATGCTCCCATCGCTAAGCACGACGAGGCATGGTTCCTGCCTGGAAACTATACCGACGGTGAGCCTGCCGTGGAGTTCCGCGGGCTGTTCCTCAACGATGAGGCTCCCTGCCTCACGTCGTGGGTGAAGAACACCTGGGGTACGGAGTACGGCGACCATCGTTTCTACGCGAAGGTCTTTGAGCTCATCCTGCGCCTGAAGGGCAACATGCTCTGGCCCGCCATGTGGGGATGGGCCTTCTATGCTGACGACCCTGAGAACGGCCCTACGGCTGACCGCATGGGCGTCATCATGGGCACCTCACACCATGAGCCCATGGCCCGTAACCATCAGGAGTATGCCCGTCACCGCCGTGAGTGGGGTGCGTGGAACTATGAGACGAACCAGGCGAAGCTTGACCAGTTCTTCCGTGAAGGCATTGAACGAATGAAGGGCACTGAGGACATGGTGACCATCGGCATGCGCGGCGACGGCGACGAGGCCATGAGCGACAAGGCAGACACCAAGCTCATGGAGCGCATCATCTCGAACCAGCGCAAGATTATTAAGGAGGTGACTGGCAAGGCTCCAGAAAAGACCACCCAGGTGTGGGCATTATATAAAGAGGTGCAGGACTATTACGACGCCGGCCTGGACGTGCCCGACGACGTGATGATTCTCATCAGCGATGACAACTGGGGCGACATCCGCCGCGTTCCCGTCAATGCAAAGGAACATGCCCGCAAGGGCGGATGGGGCATCTATTACCACGTGGACTACGTCGGCGCGCCCCGCAACACCAAGTGGCTTAACGTCACCCAGACGCAGCAGATGTTCGAACAACTCTCCTTGGCCTACGACTTCGGTATCCAGCGCATGTGGATTCTTAACGTTGGCGACCTTAAGCCCATGGAGTACCCCATACAGCTCTTTATGGACATGGCCTGGAACCCCAAGGAGTACACCCTCCAGAATGTCACCGACCATACTTGCCGTTTCTTTGAGCAGAATCTCGACAATAATAATAGCCTCCCCTTCGGGGGGAGGTTGGTGGGGGCTGAGGCTGCCGATATCTACAACCAGAACTGCCAGTATATGGCCCGTGTCACGCCTGAGATGCTTGACGCCCGCACCTACAACGTCGCTACCGGCGAATGGAAGCAGGTGGCCGACGACTACCAGCGCCTGGAGCTGCGTGCCCTGCGCCTCTACGACGAAGTGCCTGCCGAGGCCCGCGACTTCTACCGCCAGACGCTCCTCTTCCCCGTCCAGGCCATGGCCAACCTCTATGACATGTACTACGCTCAGGCCATGAACCAGTACCTGGCCCGCCGCAACGACCCCGATGCCAACCTCTGGGCCGACCGCGTGGCAGCGTGCTTCCATCGCGACTCCCTGCTCTGCGCAGCCTACAACACCGACATTGCCGGAGGCAAGTGGAAAGGCATGATGACGCAGAAACACATCGGCTACCGTTCGTGGAACGATAACTTCCCCAAAGATATGCTGCCCAGGACCAGCACCGTAGAGAATGAAAATGCCGCTGGTTTCACCTTCGAACACTCCAATGGCTACGTCTCGATGGAGGCCGAGCACTTCTACAAGGCTGACGCTACGGCAGGCACCGCTTGGACGGTCTATCCTTATTATGGCCGCACACGTAGCGCCGTGGCCCTCACACCTTATACTGAGCCCGTCGGCAATGCTACGCTGACCTACCGTTTCACGCTCCCCTCCCATCAAGGGGAGGGGCAGGGGTGGGGTCTCCCTGACTCCGTCAAGGTACATGTCGTCGTTAAGTCCACTCTTGACTTCCTTAACGTCGGAGGCCATGAATACACCGTCAGCCTCGACGGCTCCATGCCTCAGACCGTCAACTTCAACAAGACGCTCGTTGACCGCCAGCCTTTCATGTATTCCGAGTACTATCCAGCCGTGGCCCGCCGCATTGTGGAGAAGGTGGTGACGCTACCCGTGGCTCGTCTTAACGGGGACTCCAACCACGAGCTGACCCTCCGTCCCTGTCATCCCGGCATTGTCTTCGAGAAAATTGTTGTTGATTTCGGAGGCTATCAGCCGTCCTATCTCTTCATGGACGAGAGTGCTCACGCAAGGCACTAAATAATTGCTACGTCACTCGTCGAGCAAGAGGACGGTGGCGGTGCGGGCAGCCTGGGCTCCCATGACGAGCACCTGAGCAATGTCGGCGGTCTTCGAGGGGCCGCTGATAAAGGTGCCATAGCCGTATTGGTCGAAAAGGCTCTCGCCGTTGAGGGAAGGCTGAGCGCTCAGACGGGCGTAGGCTTCGTGCATATTGTTGACAATCTGGCTCTTGGGCAGGAGTATGACGAGGTTTTCGGAGATGAAGCACACAGCTTTTTCCTTCATCTGCTGTGGAATCCAGACGCATGCATTCTCGGCCACGCCGAAACATCCGCGCACGATGCCCACGTCGGTGCCGTTGAGGTCGGCAGCATTGCTGACGGTGTCGGGGTTCCGTGTGGCACACGTTATCTCTGGCAGGTTAGACGCTATCTCCTTGGCCTCGAGGAAGAGCTCACGGATGAGCACATTCACGTCTTGGTCACGCTCTACCTCGATGGCGTTGCCACCCACGCTTTTCGTCATGCTGATAAATTGTGCCAGCGGGTCAGCATAAGTGACGGCCTTGATGTTGCTGAGGTCGGGCATGTCGAACTTCTCTCTGACATTCGCCCTGTATTTCTTCAATATGTCTTCTTTACTGCTCATCTTTAATCTGTTCGTGGAAAGGTTTCTTGGGGAACTCCATCATCGTGTGGCCCTCAGCCCAGGGGTTGAGGCCGCAGTTCATCAGTGGTGAGGGTAGGGCGTTTGCCCAGTGTGCAAGCGAGGTGCCGAGGTCGTATAGGACCGAAGAGCCGTAGAGGAGGCTCATGGCGCGGCACATCAGTTTCTTTTGCGGGTTGGCAGTGCCGAAGTCGGCCAGTTGCTGTCGCCAGAGGTAAATCTGGTCGCCAAGGTTAATCTTCACGGGGCAGACCGTCTGGCAGGAGTTGCAGAGCGTGCAGGCCGAGACGTTGCCCGAATGTTCCTGTGGCGAGCGCAGCATGCCGAGGTTGATGCCGATGGGGCCAGGGATGAAGTAGCTGTAGGAATAGCCGCCGGAGCGACGGTAGACGGGGCAGGTGTTCATGCACGACCCGCAACGGATGCACTTCAGGCTCTCCCAGTGCTCAGGGTTGGCCACCCAGTCGCTTCGACCGTTGTCGACAAGGATAATGTGGTATTCGCCGCGGGCTGGCACGGGGCCTGCCCCTACAACGCGGGGCTTGCGGAAGTGGCTGGTGTAGGTCGTGGTGGGCTGGCCTGTTCCGGCACGGCAGAGCATACGCTGGAACACGGCGAGGCAAGCGTAGTCGGGGATGACCTTCTCCAGACCGATGGCGGCGATGTGCAACTTCGGGCAGGAGGTCGACATGTCGGCATTACCCTCGTTGGTACACACGACGATGTCGCCCGTCTTGGCAATTCCGAAGTTGCCACCTGTCATGCCGGCATCGGCGGTGAGGAACTCGTTGCGCAGGCTTAATCGCGCCCTGTAGGTAAGGAACGTAGGGTCGTGGTTGCCTTTCTCGTTGCTGATGCCTTTCTCCTCGAACAGCTCGCCCACATCGTCGTGGTTGAGGTGAATGGCAGGCATGACGATATGGCTCGGCTTCTGACCCTTCAGCTGGATGATGCGCTCGCCCAGGTCGGTCTCCACCACTTCGATGCCGCGTGCCTCGAGGTAGGGGTTCATCTCACATTCCTCGGTGAGCATCGACTTCGACTTCACCATCTTCTTCACCTTGTGACATTCCAGGATGCCGTAGACAATCTCGTTGAACTCCTGCGCATCCTTTGCCCAGTGTACGATGGCGCCATTCTTCTCCGCGTTGGCCGAGAACTCCTCGAGATATTCGTCCAGGTGCGTGATGGTGTGGCGTTTTATCGCGCTTGCTTTCTCGCGCAGCTGCTCCCATTCGTCGAGTCCCTGCGCCATATTGTCGCGCTTCGAGCGCACGGCCCAGAACGTGGCGTCGTGCCACTTGGCATACTTCTGGTCTTTCAGGAACTCCTTTGCTGCTCTGCTATGTGTCGTACTCATAATCCTGCTGCTAATATTTCCACTACATGCTTGAACTTGATGTCGAGACCTTGTTTCTTCGCCACGCCTTCCATGTGCATGAGGCACGAGCAGTCGGGGCCAGTGATGTACTCTGCTCCGGTAGCGATGTGGCGTTCTACCTTGTCGCGCCCCATCTGTGCCGAGACGGCGGTCTCCTCTACAGAGAACATGCCGCCGAAGCCGCAGCACTCGTCAGGCCGCTCAGGCTCCACGACCTCGATGCCGTCGACGAGTTGCAACAGGTCGCGAATCTTGTTGAACTTTGCCACGTGCTGCTCCGAGGGCGACGAGAGCCCCAGCTCACGAACGCCGTGACAGGAGTTGTGAAGGCTTACCTTGTGGGGGAACGAGCCTAAGCGTGGCCTCTTCTCCGTGCCCTCTGTCTTCTCCGTGCCCTCCGTGTCTCCAAGCTTTACCACGTCGTGGAGGAACTCCACCACGTCCATGCAGCGCTTCGCCGTCTCGCACTCATGATCGAGCAGCCGGGGATAGTTCAGACGGATGAACGCCGTGCAGCTCACACTTGGTGTCACTACGTAGTCAAAGCCCTGAAAGAGCGTCTCGAATTTCTTTGCCAGGGGTACTGCCTGCCGCTCGAAGCCCGCGTTGGCCATAGGCTGTCCGCAGCACGTCTGTCCGTTGGGATAAGTCACGTCAAGCCCCAAATGGCGCAGCAGCCGGTAGGTGGCCATGCCCACTTCGGGATAGACGGCATCGACGTAACAGGGGATAAATAGTCCTATCTTCATGATGTTAGTAGTAATTACAGCGCAAAGATAGGAAAAAGATGTGAGACGTCCAAAGAAGTAAACATTTTTTTGCGTTTACTTCACCAACACCTTCCGTGACGTGCCGTCGTTGTAGCGGAAGATGTAGGTCTGTCCGGGGGTGGGAGATTTTACGCGGATGCCGCCCAGGGTGAAGATGGCCACTAAGCGTTTGTCTTCAGGCTCGGTTACGGCAATGTCCATGCCTTGTGATTCGTTGGTGTAGGCGAAGTAGGCGTCGAGGAACTCTATGCGCCCCTTCACCCATCCGTAGAGGCGCTCGATGCTGTCCCTGTTGGCATTGATGAGGAAAGGCTTGACGCTTTTCACAGTGTCTGTGGCTTTCCATAGCCGTCCTTCTAACCAGCAGACATCGCCGGGGTAGAAGGTGCGGTTGGGGCTGTAGCTTCCCTGTCCAGAGCGGTAGTATTCGGGGTCGTCGAGGCTGCAAGGCTCCCATCCCGGGTTGCACCAGGCATCGTTGTAGCAGGGACTGGAGGACCAGCGCTGTTCCTCCTGGTCGTAGAGGTCGTCGCCTACGCGCTGGCGCCAGTTGTCAATGAGGCTCACCACGTTGCCATAGTCCAGTATGCCGGCCTTGCGCAGATAGGCGTAGCGCTTGGCAATGTCGTCGGCGTAGTAGCGGTCTATCCAGTAGAACGGCCCCGACGTGAGGCGTTCCAGCGGCCGGTAGGGTGGCTCTATATTACCGTATAGGCCGATGCCGAAAGTCTGGTCGAGGTCGTAGGGCGTCACTGCCCATCGTCGTCCGTCGTAGGTGAACCACTGCCAGTTTTTGACCGAGCCGTCGCCGTTGCGGGTAAAATAGTAGTGTACGGCGTAGTCGGTCAGCGCCTCCGTGTCATAGCGGCGTTCTATCTCCTGGCGCATGGTGGCCTTGTCGGCGCCGCCTACTTCCATGTCGTTCAGCTCGTACCAGTACATGCTCATGGCCTGGATGTAGCGTTTGGTCTTGGCGGTCAGCTGCTTGGCAGCGCGTATGCTGTCGGGGTCGGCGCTTGAGTTGTAGTTAGGGCTCTGTTCGTCCATGAGCTCAGAGGGCTTGTCACCGTTGTAGGCAAAGCCCCGGTAGTCGTAGAGCGTCTTGGGTGTGCGCACTTCAAACTGGTTCCAGCTGATACGTCCCCGGAAGATGTACTGGTCGCGCAGGTTGCCGTCGAGGTGTATGTGGCCGTCCTGGGCTTTCTGCTGGTTCATGTTCTTGCGGTGTTTCTTCAGCTGCCAGGCAAAGACACCGTAGAACTGCCCGTTGAGATAGACGGCACAGGGAAACCCGTCGGGGAAGCAGCGGGCCGCGCTGGGTTCAAAATATCCACCGCGCTCCCAGTAGGGACGGCGGTCGGCTACCATCTGACTGAACAGCTTGTAGCCGACCTCGCCAAGGCCACGGGTGAAGTCGGTATAGAAGGCCTTGAAGTGAAAGGCGTCCTGCTTCACCCAGTCGCCAATCTTCAGATCCGCGCCGTTATCCTCGTTCCACAGCGTGTCGGTGAAGTGGCAGGTGAAGCTCCTCTTGGGGTAGCGAATAGTATAACCGCCCTGAAGGGTAACAGTGACGGGCTTGCGGAAATAGTAGCCGTTGCCGTCGTACACCTCCATGTACCCTTTCGCCGTCGTGGTCCTGTTGGCTGGCATGGAGCTGAAGCCGGTAAGGTTGACCAGGGCCAGCTCGGGCTCGTCAATCCTGATGCTCTTGATGTCGCTTAGGTCGGCTATTGCCGGAGCGTAGCCCCTTTCTTCTGCTGCCTTCTCAAAGTCGGTCTGCGCCAAGCCGGCAGCAGGAAAGAATGACAGGAGGACGACGAAGAGGGCAGGACGCATTACTTGCAGAACTTGTCGAAGTAAATGCCGAGGCCCAGGCGTACACCGAAGCCGCTGAAGTCGGAATGGTTCTTGAAGCTCTGGTTGTAGTAGAGCTCAGGCTCGATGGTCACCGTGCCATTGAGGAAGAAGGCGTAGCCCAGCTGTACCGTGGGACGGAAGTCGTCGATGCCTACCACGTGGACGTAGTTAGCCCCGGCGCCAAGGTAGAGGCCATTCTGCTCGATGTAGTAGCGCACGCCGGCACCGAGGGTGAACGAGTCGTAGTTGTGGTAGCGGGTGTCGATGCCCAGCGTGCCCAGCAGCATCCAGTTGTCTTCGAATAGCCAGCCGCCACGGGCATCAAGGCCCAGGTGCCACTTCTCATTGCTGTTGTAGTTCAGGTCCAGGCCGGAAAGGCTGGCACCAACATATACTTTGTCCTTGGCGAAGGGAGGAATAATCGCCTTGGAATACTGTGCGTGTCCTGACAGAGAGGTCAGCAGACCGCAGAAAAGGATAGCAAGAAACTTTTTCATAACTTATTGGGTATTAAAAGGTTTGTATTACTTTTTATGTTGATGGACTATCTTCTCAAGAGATAAAGACTAATTATTCTATGAGACTAAGCCGTTCTTTCTGTGAGTTTCTGCCGTGGAAACTGTGAGTTCCCTCCGTGGAAACTGTGAGTTTCAGCCGTTGGAACTATATCAAAGAACTAAAGACAAGCCGGGTTTAGTTCTTTCTTTTCCAGAGACTGAACCATACTGCCGAGACAAGCAGGGCGCAGACGGCGACAATGGCCGAGGCGGTGTCGTCGAGCTTAAATGCCTGGACGGAGAAGAAGAACGTGGTGCAGACAGTGGTCATGAAGAGGGCGGGGATGAGTGTCACCCAGTAGTTCTTCCGCTGGCGTACCAGATAGACGGTGATGGCCCAGAGAGTGAAGACGGCGAGCGTCTGGTTGCTCCAGCCGAACCAGCTCCAGATGAGGCCGAAGCCCTTCGGGTTGGCCATCTGCCATATGAGCAGGGCGATGACGGCAAGGAACATGGGCACGCAGATGTAGAGGCGCTTGGCAATGCTCTTCTGCTCCAGATGGATGAAGTCAGCCAGGATGAGGCGGGCGCTGCGCAGGGCGGTGTCGCCGCTGGTGATGGGGGCTGCCACCACACCAAGCAGGGCCAGGATGCCGCCGGCAATGCCGAGCCAGTCGTTGCAGATGATGTTCACCACCGACGGGGCATCGTTGACGGCTGCCTCACCGCCATTGATAGTGAGATAGCCTGCCGTGGGCTGGTCGTAGAAGAAATACATGGCCACTGTGGCCCAAATCAGGGCGACGATGCCCTCGGTAATCATGGCGCCGTAGAAGATGGGGCGGCCCATCTTCTCGCTCTTTACGCAACGGGCCATGAGTGGGCTCTGCGTGGCATGGAAGCCGCTAATGGCTCCGCAGGCAATGGTGATGAACAGGCAGGGGAACACACTCTCGGTGGAACCGAAAGCTCCGCTGCCCAGGTTGCCCAGACCGCTCTCCCACAGTTCGGGGATGTCGGGCATCTTCACGAAGAGCATCACCATGAGCGCACCCGCCATGAACAGCAGCGAGAAGGCAAACAGCGGATAGACCTTGCCGATGATCTTGTCGATGGGCATCATCGTGGCGATGAGATAATAAATAAAGATGATGATAATCCAGAACACGTACTGCCCGCAGCTGTCGACCATGAATTGCGGTTCCCACATGCCGCCAAGAATCTTCGCGGGACTGAACACGAACACCGTGCCCACCATCATGAGCAGGAACACGGAGAAGACGAGCATCACCTGCTTCGTGACGTTGCCTAAGTAACGGCCAATGATTTCCGGCAGGTTGGCTCCGCCGTGACGCATGGAGAGCATACCGCTCAGATAGTCGTGCGTGGCTCCGGCGAAGATGCAGCCGAAGACAATCCACAGATAGGCCACGGGTCCGAACTTCGCACCCATGATAGCACCGAAGATGGGGCCCGTACCGGCAATGTTGAGGAACTGAATCATGAAAATTTTCCACCCCGGCAGGACGATGAAGTCCACGCCGTCGGCTTTTGCCAAGGCTGGCGTAGGACGGTTGTCAGGCCCGAACATGCGCTCCACGAAGCGGCCATACAGGAAATAACCCAGGATAAGAGCCACGAGGCTCACTACGAATGTAATCATAGCTGTTATTTTCGATTTACTGATTTTCGATTTACGATTTGATAGAGATATTGCTATTGTTCATAGTCAGTAGCTCGTCGATGTGCTCGCGGCTGTTGCTCAGGCGTGGCACCTTGTGCTGGCCGCCGAGCTTACCACGTGACTTCAGCCAGTCGTTGAAGAGACCCTGTCGGGCGACGATAATCTCTAATGGCTGGAGGGTGATGTCCTTGTAGCGCTTGGCCTCGTAGTCGCTGTTCAGCTCCTGCAGCTTGCGGTCGAGCACGGCAGCAAACTCAGCCAGGTCGGGTGGGGTAGTGCTGAACTCGATGAGCCACTGGTGGCGGCATTTCGCCCGACTGTCCATAAACACAGGGGCGGCGGTGTACTCCAGCACCTGTGCTCCGGTCTTCTCGCAGGCATATGCCAGGCCCTGCTCGGCGTTGTCGACGATGAGTTCCTCGCCAAAGGCGTTGATGAACGACTTCGTGCGGCCGGAGATGACAAACTTGTAGGGATTGGTCGAGGTGAAGCGGATGGTGTCGCCTATCATGTAGCGCCACAGGCCGCACGACGTCGAGATAACCATCGCGTAATTCTTGCCTGGCTCCACAGCCCAGAGGGGGACGGCATCTGAAATGACAGATGAGAAATGAGAAACATGATTACTTTCAAGCGCAGCTCTCTGCTCCTGTAGGTAATCATATTTATTATTTTTCATTTCTAATTTTTCACTTGGTATGAATTCATAGAAGCAGTCGTAGTCGAGCATGAGTAGCATCGACTTGTCTGCCGGGTCGTCCTGTATGCCGAAGAATCCCTCGGAGGCGTTGTAGGTCTCCATGTAGTGCATCTTCGGATTGGTGATGAGCTGCTGGTACTGCTCGCGGTAGGGCGTGAAGGCCACGCCGCCGTGGAAGAACACCTCCAGGTTGGGCCACACTTCCTCTAAATGCTCCTTTCCCGACATCTCCATGACGCGGTTGAGCACCGAGAGCATCCACGAGGGCACGCCCGAGAGGTTCGTAACGTTCTTCTTCATGGCCTCGCGGGCTATGCGGTCGCGCTTTATCTCGAAGTCAGAGAGCAGCGCCGTCTGCTTCTTCGGCACACGGAAGAGGTTCACTATCGGGTTGATGTTCTCGATGAGGATGGCGCTGAGGTCGCCCACGAGCGAGCCGGGCAGGTTATAGTTAGGGGCATGGCTGCCGCCGAGTATGAGGCCGCGGCCATCGAACATGCGGCTCTGGGGATTGTTTCTCAGGTAGAGGGAGACTACGTCAGCACCACCACGGTAGTGCAGGTGGTGCAGTCCTTCAGACGAGACGGGGATGAACTTCGACTTGTCGTTCGTCGTGCCGCTCGACTTGGCGTACCACTTCACCCGTCCCGGCCAGAGCAGGTCGCTCTCACCCTGGCGCATGCGGTCGATGTCGCCCTTCAGCTCTTCATAGCTACTCAGCGGGGTGTTGCGGGCAAAGTGGTCGTAGCTCTTCGTGGCAGCAAAAAGATGTTTACGGCCGAAGTCGGTGTCCTTGGCCCGCTCCAGCAGACGCTTCAGCACCTCGCGCTGCAGCTGTTCGCCTTCAGTCTGGTGGCGCTCCAGCTCACGCATGCGGGGCGTGAAGATTTTTCTTGCTATATTGGTTATTCCCATATATCGTGCACAGAAAGTCAATAGTACGGTGCAAAGGTACAAATAATCTATGACCCTGACAAAATGCAATCTTAATTTCTGCAATATTTAACAATGGGTTTGAACGGCTCAAAGTATAAAGGGGGCTGCTACAGCTTTCCGACCATGACGTCGATGACGGTCGAGATGTCGGCCACGTCGACTGCTCCGTCGCCGTTGACGTCGCCCCGGAGAGACTCGGGGACATCGGGGAAGGTGATGACGTCGGGCCCGCCGCGCTCAGCGGTGAGATAGCCATAGCCGATGAGGGGCACGTCGTTGTAGCCGCACTTCAGGAAACGTGGTGCGGGGTAGATTTCGTCGTCAGGATTGGTGGGCGCTGCTGCCGGGTCCGTCCGATGTTTGTATTGGTCACCCGAAGAAGTCGCCACTGGGCAGGTGGTCATAGCTGGAGCCGTCGAAGCAGTGGGTGCAGACGCTCTCCTTGGGCAGGCCGATAGCATTCACCAGGTCTTCGAGGTGGGCGAAGCGAAGGCTGCTGAGCCCCAGCCGACGGGCTATCTCGTTGACCATGCGCTGATACTCGGGCGAGTCGGTCTGGGCGTATTTGTCTAAGTGGTTCTGGTCGTCGCCCTCGAAGTCGCGGATAATCTGACGGGTAATCAGCTCCATGTCGCTCTTTGAGGTGGTGAAGCCGATGAAGGGACAGCCGTAGACCAGCGGTGGACAGGAGATGCGGACATGAACCTCCTTGGCTCCGTGCTCGAAGAACTCGCGGACATTGTCTCGAAGCTGCGTGCCACGAACGATGCTGTCATCGCAGAACACCACGCGCTGACCCTTCAGCATGTCGCCGTTGGGGATAAGCTTCATCTTTGCCACGAGCGAGCGGCGTGTCTGGTTGCCAGGGGTGAACGAGCGCGGCCAGGTGGGGGTGTACTTCAGCACGGCGCGCTTATAGGGAATATTCGTGCCGTTAGCATAGCCCAAGGCCATGCCCACGCCAGAGTCGGGGATGCCACAGACAAGGTCGGCCTCGACGTTATCTTTCTTGCCCAACTTCTCTCCATTACGTTCTCGCACCTCCTCCACGTTGATGCCCTCATAGGTGCTGGCGGGGAAACCGTAGTAGACCCAGAGGAAGGAGCATATCTGGCAGCGCTTGAACGCCGGCTGGAGCACCTCCATGCGGTCGGCCCAGAGGCGGACAATCTCGCCCGGCCCTACGTCGCGCACCGCTCTGTAGCCAAGGTTGGGGAAACTGGTGGTCTCACTGCTCACGGCGTATGCCTGGATGAACTCGTCGGTGCCGATGGGCGACAGACGGTGCATCTCCTTTCGTCCGATAACGATTGGCGTGCGTCCCAGGAAGTCGCGGGCGGCAATGATGCCGTCCTCGGTAAGGATGAGCATGGAGCAAGAGCCCTTGATTTTCTGGTAGACCAGGTTGATGCCGTCTACGAAGGTGTTGCCCATGTTGATGAGCAGCGCCACGACTTCCGTCTGGTTCAGGTTGTTGGCGCTCTGCTCGCTGAGGTGCATACGCAGGGCCAGCAGCTCGTCGGCTATCTCCCGGAGGTTGTTGATTTTCGCCACGGTCACCACGGCATAGCGTCCCAGGTGGCTGTTGATGATAATGGGCTGCGGGTCGGTGTCGCTAATGACGCCCAGGCCTTGATGGCCGGAGAAGTCCTTCAGCTCGTCCTCGAAGCGAGAACGAAAATAGTCACGCTCCAGAGAGTGAATGCTGCGGCTGAAGCCCTTTTCGGTGTCGAAGGTGACGAGTCCGGCGCGCTTGGTACCCAGATGTGAGTTGTAGTCCGTACCGTAAAACAAGTCGTTAACGCAATCGCGTGTAGAGATGGTTCCAAAAAATCCGCCCATGGTCTGTATCCTGTTTTTACCTTATTCTGGAATTTGGTGGCAAAGGTACGAAAAAAAAAGCATTCACTCACTCCTTTTGGGCAAAAAAATAGTATAAGCCCCGATTAATTGTCATAGAAAAAGAGGATGCAGATGTCTGCACCCTCTTATTAATCAATTGATTGTAGCGTATTCTTACTTCACGATCATCTTCTTGCCTTCGCGGATGATGACGCCTTTAGCGTTGTTGTTCACGCGTACACCCTGGAGGTTGTAAGCGGGAGCGGTAGCGTCAGCGGCCTGGATGTCGTTGATGCCCTGGCTGTCACCATTAACGGCGAACGTATAGTCAGCGAGATTGCCGAGGTCAAGAGACACATCTCCCTTAGCGCCAATAGCGATGTTCTTAAGTGTACCAGTTCCTATTACATCCTGTGTGGCTTTTACAGTAATAGTGATAAGTTTAGAATGTGTGGAGACGAAAGGAAGTCTGTCACCATCCATGAGGATAATCAATAAGCCTTCCTTATCAGATTTGGCCTTAAAGTCGTAGATGAAAGAGTTGTCGCCATCTTCTCCCCATGCGCAGGTCTCGTCGATGGTGCAAGCCTTTGCGAAGTTCCTCTTCGAAGCTTTACCACCTTCCTCAGGCGTGTTCATCATCTCTTCTTTGGATTCAAATCCCTTAAGCAGGATTCCGTCAGGAAGATAGAGGTCAAAGTTCGCTCCTGTTACGGTCTCTTCCGTATCGTAATCAATGCTGATAACGAGTTCGGCTTCCTCTCCATTGGCAATCTGAATGTCATTTGCTTTAAGAGCGATTTTTTTAGCATCTTGTGCCTGTACACTACCAGCAAGAGCGAAGAGCCCTGCTACCATTAAAAGAGTAAATTTCTTCATAGATTTAAAAATTTAGATTGTTAATATTAAGTTAGAAATATGTGCACTATGTCAATAACGCTGCAAAATTAAGAATAATTTGTGAAACCACAAAATATTTTGGCAGAAATTTTCAGAATTGCGAAAAATTAACGATTGAAGTAATATCTAAACAATCAATGAAGCCTTAATAGAAAAGAGGATGCAGTTATCTGCACCCTCTCTTGGTTATGATTTATGAGTAGGAGATTTCTTACTTCACAATCATCTTCTTGCCATCACGGATGATGAGACCCTTGGCGTTGTTCACGCGGATACCCTGGAGGTTGTAAGCGGGAGCCTCGCTGCCAGTGCTCTGAATCTCGTTGATGCCGACAGTCTCCTGATTAACTCCGAACGAAATGTCAGAGAAAGTGTTTACGCCGTCAACAATACCGACAGAAACGTTGTTCTTGTCTGTAAAGCCGATGTCCTTAATCTGGCCCTCGCCCTTTACGTCAGCAATTGCGTGAACAGTGATTGTGATAAGTTTGCCTTTGGTGGTTACGAACGGCAACTTGTCGGAATCCAAGAGGATGATAAGCAGACCCTCACCGTCGCTCTTGGCTTTAAAGTCGTAGATGAAAGTATTGTCGCCATCTTCGCCCCATACGCATTCCTCGTCAATGCTGCAAGCCTTTGAATAATTTCTCTTCGAACCTTTACCACCATCTTCCGTTGTCTTCATCTGCTCATCTTTGGAAGCAAATCCCTTCAGCAGGATTCCCTCAGGAAGATAGAGTGAGAAGTTAGCGCCACAGATTGTAGCATCGGTTTCTAGGTCGGCATTGATAACCAACTCTGCCTCCTCACCATTTGCAATCGTGAGATCGTTAGCTGTCAAGACAACTTTTTCCTGAGCCATGGCTGTGCCGGCGAATGCGAGCATAGCAGCCATCATTGTAAGTTTAAATGTTTTCATAATTTTAAAATTTTAAAATTGTTAATAAATAAAAAGTTGTTATTAATAAGAGAATTGTTATTTGAGTTAAACAGTTTGTTTATGG
>JAGCNO010000038.1 GCA_017645905.1 Prevotella sp.
CAAGTGCCTCGCTCGAACGATTAGTGATGCTTTTCTGAATCTTTAGCTGTCTCATCTTTTTACCCTGAAATTTAATTGCAACTGTTTGAATAATAGGCTTATATGGCTGATTTTATAAAACAAGCGTGCAAAGGTAATAAAAATAATGATACGATGCTAATTTTGTTTGCATTATTTAACTAATAAATAACAATTCCTCCGTTCGGCTGGATAGTTATCTTGGCCTGTTGTTTCTTGTCGGTCTTCAGCGGAAGGGTTGCTACACCTGTGATGTTGCCCTTCTTGTCGGCAACGTCGTTAAGCTGGCTGAGGGTCGTTCCTGGAGCAAACATGTCAAGGCTCAACGTGAGCTTCAGCGGTTCCTTGTTGGCGTTAAGACCAGCCACGTACCACTTGTCAGCATGTCGGCGGGCCAGCACCACGTAGCGTCCGGGATAGCCGTCGATGAAGCGTGTCTCGTCCCAAGTAGTGGGGATAGTCTTGAGGAAGTCGAGCTCAACCTGAGGCAGTTCTTCGAGGTTGTTGGGTTGCATGGCGATGCATTGTACAGCCGTCTGGTTAGTGAAGGCCGAGGCAATCTCGAAGATGTCGGTAGTCATTCGCTGGTGGCGGCTCTTGTTGTCCTTCGACATGTGTTTGTTCATAATCACGCCGCCCCAGTCCATCGTGCCTACGGCATTGCGGCAGAAGGGATGCATGGTCAGGTCGAACGGTTCACGACGGGCAGCACCATCATTGAAGAAGACGTTCTCTGAGGCAAGCACAGCCTCGCTGGCCACGTAGTTGGGGTACATACGCTCCCAGCCACGAGGAATAGTGCAACCATGAAAGATGCATTGCAGACCGTAACGGTTGGCATCGTAGAGGATGTCCTCGTAGAGCTTCATCGTCTCCTGCTTGTCGCCTCCGAAGAAGTCCACCTTGATGCCCTTCACGCCAATCTTCTGCATCCAGGCCATCTCGCGGTCGCGGGCATAGCCGGTATTCATACAGTCGCGTGGCGTTTGCGGAGCATTGTTCTCATAGCCGTTACTGTTATACCAAAGCATCAGGGAAACACCCTTTGACTGAGCATAGCGCGACAACTCCCCGATGCGCTCACGACCGATGTTCTGGTCCCACCAGTTGTCCACAAGACAGTACTCGTAGCCCATAGCCGAGGCCAGGTCGATGAACTTCACCTGGTCGTCGTAGTTGATGCTGTTGTCCTGCCAGATGAGCCAGCTCCAGGTGTAGCGTCCGTATGGGTTGAGAGTTGAGAGTTGAGGGTTGAGCGTGTAGATGGGTTCCACCACGTCGTATGCAATAGTCGTCTCCACAATAGGCTTCAGCGAAGTCCCCAAGGTGATAGTTCGCCAAGGTGTGCTGCCCGGCAAGGCAATACCGGCGTAGGTGTCGCCACGTCCGTTATTCTCGCCCGCCATAGGGTAGGCGATAGTGTAGCCTCCGGGAGAATAGTCGCTGAGATGCGAGCCGCAGTAGGCCGACGAAACTCCAGTCTCGCTGATAAGGAGCCAGGCCACATTCCTCTCACCTCTCACCTCTTGCCCCTCACTCCCAACGCGGAACAGACACGGGAACGTATACCCCTGCCCATAACGTGACTTCGTGGTCATCGGAGCGTCGGCAACGTATTCCTCCTCATAGCTGGGCTTCGTACGCTCCCAGCCTACCATAGGGCCGCTCTGCGGGGTGAGGAAGGTTGTGGTGCCGTCAGGCAGACAGAAGGCCGTAGCCTCGTTGTAAATGACCGCCGACTTCGGGTTGTCGTTCTTCTGGCGAGGAATGAGGTAACGGAAGGCCACGTCGTTGTCCGACATGGAGAACTCCGCCGACATCTTCAGTCCCTCGGTATTCTCGAAGTCTACGGTGAGCACAGTAGCCACATAGCGGATATGCGACTGCTTCACCTGCCGCATGTCATACTCGCGGTCAATCTGCTTGGCCGAGGTGTTGACAATCTTCAGTCCGCGGGTAAAGTCGCCAAAGTCGGCCTTAAAACCCAAAGCCGACGGCAGCACCATCTGCCGACTCTCTAAACTGACGCTGTAAGTCGCCTGTCCGCCTTCGTCATTGACGACAACGATGAGCTTTCCGTTAGGTGAAGAAACTGTGGCCTCCCGGGCCTGGACTGTCAAAGAAAGGGAAAAAGCGAAGAGAAGTAGTAATTTCTTCATAATGTCAAATTTACAAGTTCCTTATAGTAGTATAACTCTAAAACTCACAGATTATTATCTGTTGTCTCCGAAACTTTTTGTATCCAGCATACACAGTACCGCGCCGATGCCCAAAAGACATTGACGCGGTGCTTAGCTTTCGCTGGGATATTTTTCTGAGGTCTTACTCCTCCGTCACTTCCAATTAAGAAACAAAATGTCAAACTCTAAAGTATAGGAGATAAAGATATCTTGGTGACTAATATTCGTAGAGTCTGATGTGCAGTAATTTCCACTCGCCGACACTGATGCGGGCGTGACGGCCTTGGTGGGTCTGGTCACCGTTATGACGACGGAGATACTGCATCGTGCCGTCATCCGAAATGCAGACTTCATCGACGGAAAGCAGACCGAGGCGTTTGCCGTGGAAGTGTTTGTCCGCTTTTGGGCTTGTGTTTCCGCCTGCTTCGGCAAATCCATCTTCGCCTAATTGTTTCATTTCCTCCTGCCGTTTTTCAGTGGGTGTCTTGAAGTCGACGACCACACCGCTGCCTGCCAACAGATAGTCATACTTGCCAAGACGGATTAGCATGGCGCCGCCCTCTGGCCATGTGCTACCGTCGGTGGCGCGTGGATCCCAAGGAAGGGTGAAGTAATGGCGGCAAGTCATCACCACGCCTTCGTCATCGATGATACGTTCCTTATCGTCCTGATCGAAGAGTAATCCCCAAGTATTCATTGCCTGCTTCACATTGGATACTTGCCGCAACAGCGAATAGGCCTCTGTCACGGATTCTGTCTCTTTTGGAGAAGCCTGGTCGATGGCGAAGGGAGAGAAGCCAAGTGCCTGATGCTCGCCAAAGGCATAGAGGGCACGCACACCGCTGTTCTCGCAACAACGGCTCTCTGGGATGAAAAGACGATTCTTGATTTTTCCACCATCTTGTGGACGCAGAGGCATCGCATATTGTGCACACCACGATTTGAACCCCGTGTCGTAGATGTCGGGGGCGAGCAGGTCGATGCTCGGTGCACCCTCATGCCAGAAGTCGATGAGATGCGCCAACGGACCAGCCGATGGATATTCGCCAGGGCGACGCCCACGACTGTTCATGGCGGCATTCACATAGAGCGGCATGTCGTGAATCTCACGGGCAGCCTTGGCCAGATGTTCCACATAGCGGGCGTAGCTCAGCGCCATAAACTTCTCGTCGGCATATTCGTCCGTACCGTATCGCTCTGCCCACCGTTCTTTATGATAAGCCTTTTCTGCTAACGGTGAATGGTCGCGTGCCGATTCCAGCATACCAATCTCGTTTTCTATTTGCATCATGATGACTACCTTGCGCTGCGGGTCACGCTCTTTGATATGTCGCATCAGTGCTGAGAAGGCTTTCAGGTCGGCCTGCAATACATCGTCACTGAAGCACGATGCAATCTCCATCTGCTTTCCCTCGGCAGTCATTGCCCGCGGAAACCGCTTCACATCGTGTTTGAACCATGCCGGCGCATAGCACGACATGGAGTTCTTCCATGCTCCAAACCAGAGTGGCACAATCTTCAGCCCCTGCTGTCGGGCTACTTCGATGGTGCAATCGACAAGTGTAAAGTCCATCTGACCCTCCACGGGTTCGAGGAATTCCCAATAGACTGGCACGAGCACTGTGTTCAGATCCAGCGTCTTCATTCGCGGCAACACCTCCTCAATATCACTTACCGACGTCGCTGCCGAGTTGCTCAACTCGCCACCAAGAATACGAGGCAGCGAAATGACGTTGTCAGCTCGCAATGTATTTGACACGAGCATCATGATGATACTCAATAATGCCGATATAAATCTGTCCTTTTTCATAAACAATCCTCAATATCATGTTTATTCTAATGATTCTCAAATTTGGTCACAAAATTAGTTATAATTCTTCAAATAATGATTTTTTTTGACTTTTTTGCAACATATTTTAGGAATATATGATTTACAAGCGGCAACACCTTAATGTCACCGCTCGGCTCTGCCGCTTTACTTGCAAAGAACTTCTCAACAGGATGCTCGATGATTCGTATCAGCTCATCACGCCTGAAATCATCAGACTTCCAAAATGGCCATAGACTAATACTTGGTGAAGTTGTACTTTTCTCTCAACTCAGTTTTCTTCTCCTCGCTTTGGGAAGTAAAGTAACCCTTCCAGCCCGGACATAAGTTAATGTGCCAACGCCAGAACTTGCCTAACATCGAATTGGGTTCCTTGTCGTAATGAGCCCTGAACTTACAGTTTTCGCATAGATGTGCCATATCAAATCCAAACATCCTCCACGCTACCTGGTATCGTCACAGTCTGGAACAAGCCATTCTCAAAAGCGTAGTTGCCGATTTTACGTACACCTTCGGGTATAATCAAATCTCTTATCTCTGTGTTCGCATCACTATAAAAGTGCTTTGCGTAATAAAGAGGATTGCTGTATTGGTTGACAAAGGAAATAGTACACCATGCTGCCAAGTTTGGCACAATCACTTTCTGCAAACCACCGCATTGATAAAAGGCACTGTCTCCAATATTCGTTATACTCTCTGGAATACTAACCGATATCAACTGGCTACATTTCGAAAAGGCTTTATAGCCAATGGAAGTCACACGATATGTTTCCCCTTCATATTTAACTGATTTTGGTATTGTGACATTTCCTGAATAGGATGTGCCGGAATCTGCAAATCCGCCATCATAAGTTACTTTAACGGAGAGGTCTTCTGTAGATGTGATGTTATAATAAATGCCGTCCACCTCAAAGTCGTGGGCCGACACACATAGGCTGGCGAAGCATAGCAGCATCGGCAACATGAGCTTTACGTTATGGTGTTTCATTATCGTTTTGGTTTTAGTAATTAAAATGGGAGTTACCTGCGAGCTTTTTAACTTTATTAACGGGCATTCTCTTGGATTTGTCTTAGAAATCGCAGTCGGCGTGAACAATCTACTTCAGTTCTTTAAATTGTTTCCCACTGTTTGCGGGGCATGATAACGGAACTGATGACGACCCCTGACTGTAGTTCAATTTCGAAGAGCTTCCGCGCAATGAAATGCTCCCTTTCCGGAAGGACTCTATCTTCTGGAACGAGAATGAGCAGATCGATGTCGCTGTCCTGACGGGCATCGCCGCGAGCTTCTGAACCGTAGAGGATGGTTTGGGACTCGGGCATGAATGTCCGAGCCTGCTCTCTGATGAGGTTCACAATTTCAGTTCGTTTCATTTTAGCTGTATTCTGTAGCAGTAATTTGCCAAGTGACTGTAGACGGGTGCAAAATTACGATATTATTTGGAAATGAGCAAATAAAAGGACAGGAAAAATTTGTCATTTCAAGCTTTTTCCCTACCTTTGTAGCCGCTAACCGATAATTTACTTTTTATGTACATGAAGAATTACCTTGTTGTCTTATTCTTGCTGTTTGCCTTGCTCTGTTCCTCTAATTGTCATGCCCAGAAGCGCATATACATCCCTGAAGACCTTCGTTCCATACAGTTGGACAGCGACACTTCGCGCTGGAGCTGGAGACGCTCTGCCGAGACCCGCGACGTCGTATTCTTCTGGGAGCGCGGCTTCGGCAATGACTTGCAGGCGCCTCCGCAGTTAGAGGGCAAGCCTATGGCCTTCAATCTCTCTGTGCTTATGGACCGTGTGCAGTCGTTCTACACGTTTTTCCGCGACACGCTGAAATTCACGCTTCCCGGTTCAAAGGCCGACACTTACAAGATGATGGTTATGGTGAACTACTCGCTCGACGGCACCGCCTACGGTGGCTCTTACGATGACTTCATAGGAGCGTTGTGGGTGGCTCCCAATCGCTTACAGGACAAGACGATGAACTGTATGGCTCACGAGCTGGGACATTCGTTCCAGTCGCAGATTATGGCCGATTCTGTTGGCAGCTGTTGGGGAGGAACAGGCTTCTTCGAGATGGCTTCTCAATGGATGCTGTGGCAGGTGAATCCTTGGTGGCTTCGCGATGAGAACTATCATTTTGAGGCTTTCAAGACACTCACTCACAAGGCTTTCCTGGCTATGGAGAACATCTACCACTCTCCCTACGTGTTGCAATGGTGGAGCGACCTGCATGGCCGTCAGTCCATAGCCGAGCTGTTCCGTGAGGGCCGCATCGGCGAAGACCCCGTGCTGACCTATCAGCGCATGTATGGACTATCGCAGCAACAGTTTTGCGACGAGCTGTTCCTGGGCTACCAACACTTGGTCAACATCGATTTCCATCATGCCTGGGAGCAGACACGCCCTTACGCCGGCACGTGGCATACACCACTTGACACACTCAGTGGCCGATGGCTCCAGCCCAAGGACACGCTTGAGGACTACGGCTTCCACATCATTCCGCTGCCCGAAGGGTATAAGGGTACACCGAAAGTTAAGGGCAACAGCCTGCGCTGGGCCATAGTGGGAATCAGCAACGATGGCCGTACTGTCTACAATGTCTCCCGTTCTGGCGGCCTCACCGCCGACGGCAGTCACGTCCCCGCCTCACTCCTCAAGAAAAGTTTCCTTCTTGTTATGGCCGCTCCAGCAGAGCACATAAAGTTGGCTATGCCCTTTGGCCGCGGGCGAGACGCAAAGCCAAGACTCTATCCCTATCGGTTCCACCTTTGAGCAGCCTTCAGACTTGTCCGTAGAAAGAACGGCTTTTTCTCATAGAATAAACGGCTTTTTCTGGTAGAAAAGACGGCTTTTTCTCATCGAAAGAACGGCTTTTTCTTAGAGGCTGTTCGGAGCAGGCGTTTATTCGTCGGCAAATCAACTTTTTTCGGCAATATCTTTGGTGGTTCGGGTGGAAATGTGTATTTTTGCAGCGATAATACTGAAATCCTGAAAACGTTATGCGCATCCTACCAGCTCTTCTCACTCTTTCTCTGCTGATGACGATGTTGCCTGCACGGGCAGCTGAGACACCTGATACCGTTGCGACGGAGATTATCGTCAGCGACGGCGAGAGCCTCCACGCCGCCCTCCGTCAGGTTCGCGAGTGGCGGCGCACGGGTGATGAGCGTTGCCTTCATGGTGTCATCGTCAAGGTGCGTGCCGGCCGTTACTACATGTCGGAGCCGCTCTTCCTGCGCCCGGAGGATAGCGGAAGTGCTGAGGCTCCCACCATCATACGCGGTGAGGAGGGAACGGTCATCTATGGTGACCAATGCCAGCGTCATGTGCAGCTGTGGCCCCGCGAGGGCATGGACAGACTGCTCGGCTTCGATACTGAGCGGCGTACTATCACTATCCCTTCGCCGAAGGATGCAAAGGGTAATCTGCTGCCGTTGACCTTCCCGAAATCCTCGTCGGGGAGGGGCGTGCTATATAAGGGCGACGGTCATCGCGAGCCTTTCGGCGACGGCTTGGAGATGGTTGTCTGCCAGCGGTGGGCTATGGCCATCCTGCGCGTGAAGGACATGAAGCAGAACGGCGACAGCACCACAGTCACTTTCATGGAGCCTGAGAGCCGTCTGGAGTTCGACCATCCTTGGCCGCAGCCTGTCATCAACGGCGAGAAAGGGAGCAGCGCGTTCCTGCTTCGTACTACAGAACTGCGCGACGGCGTGGAACAGCTGGTCGTTATTGGCGGTACCGACGGGCATCCTGTGAGCCACATACGCTTCGAGAATATCACCTTTGAGAAGACCTGCTGGAACCGTCCGCTACACCGAGGGCACGTCACCTTGCAGGGAGGTATGCCGCTCGTCGATGCCTATAAGCTGAAGGATCATGAGGGACTGCCTTGGGATGCCGGACTGGAAAACCAGGCTTGGGTGGAACGTCCTGTGGCGGCCGTCAGCGTGAGCCACGCCTCGCAGGTGAGCTTCCGAGGGTGTACCTTCCGAAAGTTAGGAGCTACGGCCCTTGACTTCATTGACGATACCGACAGCTGCTCCGTCACGGGCTGCACGTTCAGCGACATTGGCGGTACGGCTATCATGGCCGGTTCCTTTGCCGAAAGCCCACGAGAGGTACATCGACCCTACGACGACCTTGCACCCCGCACGCGCCATCTTAGCATCAGCGGAAACAGTATCAGCCGTGCCTCTGCCGAGGACTGGGGAGCTGTGGCTATAGGTTGCGGCTATGTCTCCGACACAGACATCAGCCACAACACCATAGACCACGTGAACTACAGCGGCATCTGCGTAGGCTGGGGATGGACGGCAAAGGAGACGGGCATGAAGCGCAACCGTATATATAATAATAATGTGAAGGACTACGCCCTGCAGCTCTACGACGCTGGCGGCATCTATACCCTGAGCAACCAGCCCGGCTCTGTCATCCGCGACAATATCATCGGCGCTCCTGGTCCTGCACCCTACGCCACTAATGACCGAGCCTTCCGCATCTACCTCGATGCCCGCACCGACGGTTATACTCTCAGCGGCAATAACAATGAGGAGGGACAGCCCATCAAGGCCGAGGACATAGGCTACAATCAGCCGGGGCCGAACGTCATAGTTAATAGTGAATAGTTAATTCCTTTGGTTTTTGCCAAACGACCTTATTTTTTTACTATTTTCTTGCCTGTTCGGAAAATGTTTCGTAACTTTGCGAAAGTTTTTAAACGCTAACCTTATAAAATAGAGTTAAGACTCATGAAATCAAACCTTATTGAACAGGCTTATGCCGTAGCCAAGGAACGCTACGCAGCCATTGGCGTCGACACCGACGCAGTACTTGATCAGCTTCAGAAGCAGCAGCTCTCCTTGCACTGCTGGCAGACCGACGACGTGGTGGGCTTCGAGCGCAATGAGGCTCTGAGCGGCGGTATACAGACCACGGGAAACTATCCCGGCCGTGCCCGTACCATCGACGAGGTGCGCCAGGACATTGAGTTCGTGAAAACGCTGCTCGGCGGCAACCACCGCCTGAACCTCCACGAGATTTACGGAGACTTCGGCGGACAGTTCGTTGACCGCGACCAGGTGGAGGTGAAGCACTTCCAGAGCTGGATTGACTGGGCCAAGGAAAACAACATGAAGCTCGACTTCAACAGTACCTCGTTCTCGCATCCGAAGAGCGGCGACCTCACGCTGGCTAATCCCGACAAGAGCATCCGCGACTTCTGGATTGAGCACACCAAGCGCTGCCGCAAGATTGCCGACGCTATGGGTAAGGCTCAGAACGACCCTTGTATCATGAACATCTGGGTGCACGACGGTATGAAGGACATCCCCGTTCAGCGCAAGAAGTATCGTGAGATTCTCGCTGCCGCCCTCGACGAGATTATGGAGGAGAAACTCGACTGGGTGAAGAACTGCTTCGAGGCTAAGCTGTTTGGTATCGGCTTAGAGAGCTACACCGTAGGCAGCCACGACTTCTATACCGCCTACTGCGCTACCCGCAAGTGCATCTACACCCTCGATACCGGCCACTATGAGCCTACGGAGAACGTCTCCGACTTCGTGTCGACCTTGCTGATGTATGTGCCTGAGCTGATGCTTCACGTCAGCCGTCCTGTCCGTTGGGACAGCGACCATGTGACGATTATGAACGACCAGACGCTCGACCTGTTCAAGGAACTGGTGCGTAGCGACGCCCTCGACCGTGCTCATGTAGGCCTCGACTATTTCGATGCCAGCATCAACCGCATCGGTGCCTATATCATAGGCAGCCGCGCCACGCAGAAGTGCATCCTGCAGGCCCTGCTCGAGCCGAAGGCAAAGCTGCGTGAGTATGAGGACAATGGTCAGTTCTTCGAGCGCCTCGCTCTGATGGAGGAAGCTAAGTCGATGCCCTTCGGTGCCGTCTATGACTACTTCAACCTGAAGAACAATGTGCCTGTTGGTGAAGAGTTCATTGCCTGCATCCAGCAGTACGAGAAGGAAGTCACCTCAAAGCGATAAATAGTTGTTTCATAATAGTAAGGATTGCGGCTGTCCAAGTGCTTCACTTGGCAGCCGCGATTATTTATTCATTTCCATGCTGTAGCCCACCACCACGACCAGGCTTCCATAGTTGTGGAGGGACCGTGACCGGGATAAAGGATAGTATGTGGCGGGATGATGGAAGTCAGTCTATTCAGGCTGGCCTTCAGTTTTTCCCATGAGCCGCCGGGCAGGTCAGTACGTCCGAAGCTCATGTAGAAAATGGTGTCGCCGGTAAAGGCAATGTTTTCCTCCGCACAATAGAACACCAGGCCGCCCTCGGAGTGGCCAGGAGTGTAGATGACCTTCAGCGTGTGGCTGCCGAAGCTGACGGTGTCGCCCTCGGCAAGCAGTTGTGAGACCTTCACCGATGGGCGAGGGTAGGGCTCTCCCAGCATGTCGCGGAACTGGCGGTCCATATCTTCCACAAGGTAGCGGTCGGCCTGATGAATCTCGGGGGCGAGGCCAAACTCCTCAAAGATGGTGTCGGCACCAAACACATGGTCGAAGTGGCCGTGAGTGCACAGATGGTGGCGCAGGGTGAGACCCTTGTCTCGGATATAGTTGGTGACGGCCTTGCGCTCTTGCTCAAAGAAGGCACCGCAGTCGATAATAACGGCCTCGGCGGTCTCGTCGCTCACGATGTAGCAGTTCTCCTGCAGCTGGTTCACTACCAGCGTCTTGATGTTCAGCATAGTGGTAGGTAGATGACGTATTTTTCCTTGAACCATTCTTCGGTGAAATAGCTGTTCAGCTCTATGGTCTGGATGACTTTGCGGAAGGGCTTGGTCTCCTCCTGCAGGTCGCCACCTTTCAGGCAGATGATGCCGTTGGGCAGGGCGTTTGTCTGTTCCTTGCTGATGTTCTTTCGGACAAGCTTCACAAGGTCGGGCAGGGGCATGACGGCACGGCTGACCACGAAATGGAACTTCTCCTTCTCCTCCTCGCCGCGCAGGTGCTCAGGGTGGCAGTTCTTTAGACCGATGGTCTGACACACCTCCTGGGCCACGCGAATTTTCTTCCCCGTGCCGTCGATGAGCTTGAACTCACAGTCGGGGAACATAATGGCTAATGGCACACCGGGAAAGCCTCCGCCGGTTCCAAGGTCGAGGATGCGGGTGCCGGGACGGAAGTTGATGTATCGGGCTATGGCCAGCGAGTGGAGCACGTGGTGCTCATAGAGGTTGTCGATGTCCTTTCGTGAGACGACGTTTATCTTCTCGTTCCACTCACGGTAGAGGCTGTCGAGGGCGGCAAATTGCTCGCGCTGCCTGTCGGTCAGCGAGGGGAAATAGTTCTCAATCAGATGCATAGAAATAATGATTACGGGTGCAAAAGTACTCCACAACACCCATCACCTTAGATATTTGGTGTGTCCCATATCTTGGTTGCCTTGCAGCTGGCGGGAGCTGTGAGTCGGCCTATGCGCAGCAGGAAGTCTCCCTCTTCGAGTGTCCATCGTCCGTCGGCTCCGACGAAGGCCATGCTTTTGGCAGGTAGTCGGAAGGCGACGGTCTGCGTTTCTCCGGGCTGCAGCTCTATCTTTATGAAGTCGCGCAGTCGGCGGTTGTCGGGGACGATGCTGGCCACGAGGTCGCTGGAGTAGAGCAGCACGGCCTCCTTTCCTGCTCGGCTGCCAGTGTTCTTCACATCGACGGTGACGGTCAGGATATCGTCGGCTGTGAACGTCGTTGGGCTGACGTGGAGGTTGGCATACTCAAAGGTGGTATAGCTCAGGCCGTAGCCGAAGGGCCATTGCAGCGAGACCTTGGCGTCGTAGTTGTAGGCTCCTGTCATAGTGCCCATCTCTTCACTGACCTTGTAGTCGTAGGTGTTCAGGGAGTTGATTTCCCTGGGATAGGTATAGGGCATCTTGGCGGAGAAGTTGGCATCGCCAGCAAGGAGGTTGGCGAGGGCGTCGCCGCCGTAGTTGCCTGGGAGGAGAATATCGATGACGGCCTTTGCCAGCGGCTCGATGTCGGCGATGAGGCGTGGACGGCCTTCGTTGAGCACGAGGATGATGGGTTTACCGGTCTTGGCAAGTTCCTTGACGAGGTTGCGCTGGTTCTCCGAGAGCCACAGGTCGGAAAGGTTGCCGGGTGTTTCGCAGTAGGAGTTTTCGCCGATAGCGGCGATGATGACATCGGCTTGGGCGGCAGCCTTAACAGCCTTTTCTATCTCGGGCACGTTCTCCTCGTAGTACTGTCCTTCTTCTTTGTAGGTAACTCCCTGTTCGAGGATGACGTTGTCCTTGCCATACTTGTTGCAGAGGGCCTCGTAGATGGTGTTGTATTTCTCGGCAAGGTCTTCAGCCTTGGAGCCCTGCCAGGTGTAGCTCCATCCGCCGTTAAGGCAGCGCATCTGGTTGGCGTTGGGGCCGGTGAGGAGAATTTTGGGTGTTGGACGTTGTGAGTTAGGTGTTAGAGGCAGGATATTGTCTTCATTTTTTAAAAGCACGATACCTTCTTCGGCGGCCTGCAGGGCCTTGTCGGCATGCTCCTTAGAACCGAACTTCTCGTAGCCCTTGCCACCGGTATTGGGCTGCTCGAAGAGATTCAGACGATATTTTACACGCAGGACGCGGCGCACAGCATCGTCGATACGGGTCATCGGCACCTTGCCCTCCTGTACCAGCTCCTTCAGCAGGATGAAGAAATCGATGCTGTAGGGGTCCATTGACATGTCTATGCCGGCGTTGATGGCGATGCGGATAGCATCCTTCTTGTCCTTGGCTACGCGCTCACGCTGGAAGAGGTTGTTGATGTCTGCCCAGTCGGTAACGAGCATTCCGTCCCACTGCAGGTCTTCCTTCAGCCACTTCGTCAGATACTCGTAGCTGGCATGGACAGGCACGCCGTTGATACTGCCGGAGTTGACCATCATGGTCAGGCTTCCGGCCATAGCAGCGGCACGGAAGGGCTCGAAGTATTTCTCACGGAGTATCTGCGGCGAGACGTAGGCCGGTGTACGGTCCTTGCCGCTCCACGGGGCGCCGTAGGTGAAATAGTGTTTCGTGCTCGTAGCCACGTGGTACTTGCCCAGATGGTTGGGGTCGTCGCCCTGATAGCCCTTTATCTCGGCTTCCACCATGCGGGCGTTGACGATGGCATCCTCGCCGAAGCTCTCATAGATACGAGGCCAGCGGGGGTCACGGCCGAGGTCGACAACGGGGTTGAATACCCACGGGCAGTTAGAGGCGCGACTCTCGTAGGCCGTAATCTCGGCACCCGTACGGCATAGCTCCGTATTGAACGATGCGGCTATATTGATAGGCTGCGGGAAAAGCGTGCCGCCCTGTGTGTAGGTCGAGCCGTGGTTCTGGTCGAGGCCATAGAGGTCGGGGATGCCCATATACTCCATAGACTTCTTCTGAATGAGCGGTATCCAGCGCTGCCATTGCTCGATGGTGGCGGCGCGGTTGGGGGCGTTCAGTATCGAGCCCACCTTGTACTTCGAGATGCAGGTGTCGAGCCTGGTCTCGTCTATATCCCAGCCACCTTTGGCATCGTACTTGCCGAAGATGTCCAGATTCAACTGCAGCATCTGCCCTATCTTCTCGTCGAGGGTCATCTTGCTGAGCGTATTCTCAATCTTTGCCTCCAGCTCCGCATCGCGGGGTATGGCAGGCTGTGCCGACACTGCCGTTACAGACAGGGTCAGCATCAATGTTGTCAGAATGTTTTTCATTTTTATTGGGAGTTGTGAAGTTGGGTATTAAAACAAAATTTCCACAAGTGCTTTATCTTCGGCAACTTGTGGATTTGAAGATGTTGGGGTACCCGGACTCGAACCAGGAAAGGCAGGACCAGAATCTGCAGTGTTACCATTACACCATACCCCAAACATTACTTAGCTTAGCAACAGACCTCTGTCCGAATTGCGGGTGCAAAGGTACGGCTTTTTTTTGAACTACCAAATTTTTTAGCCACTTTTTTCTTAAAAACACAAAAAAAAGTGGTAATATGAGTGCTAATAAGATTAAAAGCAGTAACTTTGCAGGACTTTTTACAGACATTAGGACATAAGAACAGAATTATTAATGGAGCATACTGAGAAACTTGTTCAGACAATAATTAATGGTATAGAGGAGAAAAAAGGCAGTGACATCGTCGTGGCCGACCTGAAGGGCATCGAGGGCACGATTTGTCGCTATTTCATTATCTGCCAAGGCAACTCGCCGACTCAGGTGGAGGCTATCACAGAGAGCATCGGCGACGTTTGCCGCGAGCAGTTAGGCGAGAAACCGGCACACGTCGTGGGACTGGAGAACGCACTTTGGGTAGCTATGGACTACGGCGACGTTTTGGTGCATATTTTTGTGCCCGACGTCCGACAGTATTACGACTTGGAGCACCTCTGGGCCGACGCGAAGATTGACTATATTACAGGCGAATAGTATGGATAAAAACAAAGCAAACAACCAACCGCGTATGCCCCGGTTCAATATGAACTGGATATACCTCATAGTGATTGCCGCCCTGGCCTTCTTCTATTTCTCCGGCGAGCAGGGCAGCATTATGCAGCCGCAACAGCAACAGCAACGGGAAACGACCTACACCGAGTTCAAGCACTACTTGGAGCATGGCTATGTGTCGCAAGTGGTGGCCAACAAGACCACAAGCACCCTGAAGATGTATGTGAAGAAGGACAGCGCAACGGTGCTCTTCCCTGAGATTAAGGTGCCCGTTAGCACCAATCCCTACATGACTGTGGAGTTCGGTTCTACAGACAAGCTGGAGCAGCAGGTAGACAGTGCCCGTGCTCACGGACAGTTCACGGGTACGCTGAAGTATGAGCGCGAGCCGCAGGGAGGCATCATCAGCTTCCTCATCTCTACGCTTCTGCCCATCCTTTTCTTCGTAGGCATCTGGATGCTCTTCATTCGTGGCATGGGCGGCGGAATGGCTGGTGGCATGGGCGGCATCTTCAACGTCGGTAAGTCGAAGGCAAAGATGTACGAGAAGGGTGGCGAGCTGGGCATCACGTTCAAGGACGTTGCCGGACAGGCTGGTGCCAAGCAGGAGATACAGGAGATTGTGGAGTTCCTGAAGAACCCGCAGAAATATACCGACCTTGGCGGTAAGATTCCCAAGGGTGCCCTGCTCGTAGGTCCTCCGGGAACGGGTAAGACGCTGTTGGCCAAGGCTGTAGCTGGTGAGGCTGGCGTTCCGTTCTTCTCGATGAGCGGCTCAGATTTCGTGGAGATGTTCGTTGGCGTAGGTGCCAGCCGTGTGCGAGATCTGTTCAATCAGGCCAAGTCAAAGTCACCTTGTATTATATTCATAGATGAGATAGATGCCGTGGGCCGTGCCCGCTCAAAGAACCCTGCTATGGGCGGCAACGACGAGCGTGAGAACACGCTGAACGCCCTGCTCACAGAGATGGACGGCTTCGGCACGAACAGCGGTGTCATCATACTGGCTGCCACCAACCGTGTGGATATGCTCGACTCTGCCCTGCTCCGAGCCGGACGTTTCGACCGTCAGATACACGTCGACCTGCCCGACCTCAGTGAGCGCAAGGAGATATTCCTTGTTCACCTGAAGCCTATCAAGATGGACGATACTGTCGACGTGGACTTCCTGGCCAAGCAGACTCCCGGTTTCTCGGGTGCCGACATCGCTAACGTCTGCAACGAGGCGGCGCTCATTGCTGCCCGTCACGACAGCAAGTCCGTAGGCAAGCAGGACTTCCTTGATGCCGTAGACCGCATCATCGGCGGTCTGGAGAAGAAGACCAAGGTGATGACCGAGGCTGAGAAACGTTCCATCGCCATCCACGAGGCAGGACATGCCACCATCTCATGGTTCACGGAGTTTGCAAACCCGCTGGTGAAGGTCAGTATCGTACCGCGTGGTCAGGCACTTGGCGCCGCCTGGTACTTGCCAGAAGAGCGCGTTCTGCAGACCAAACAGGCCATGCTCGACGAGATGTGCTCGCTGCTCGGCGGACGTGCTGCCGAGGAGCTCTTCATCGGCCAGATATCGACGGGAGCCATGAACGACCTGGAGCGCACCACAAAGCAGGCATACGGCATGGTAGCCTACGCCGGCATGTCTGACAAGTTGCCCAACCTCTGCTATTACAGCAATCAGGAGTATGCTTTCCAGAAGCCCTATTCCGAGACCACGGCAAAGATTATGGACGACGAGGTGCTTCGCATGATTCAGGAGCAATATGACCGTGCCAAGAAGATTCTCACCGAGCATGCCGACGGCCACGCCCAGCTGGCTCAGCTGCTCGTAGAGCGTGAGGTTATCTTTGCCGACGATGTAGAGCGTATTTTTGGTAAGCGTCCTTGGCAGAGCCGTGCCGACGAGCTGCTCGAAGCCCAGATGCGGGCCGAGGCAGAGCGCATGGCGGCAGAAAGGACGAAGGAACTGGAGGCAAAGGCCCAGGAAGCCGAACAATCTGGCGACCAGACAACCGAACAACAAGAGAAGCAGTAGCACCCCGCTACTGCTTCTCTTCTTCTCGGTATCTCACTGGAGGTGGTCCGTAGACTACCTTCATTTCTTTTTGCCGCTCAATGACCCTCCTGATGGAGTCCTGCCTTTGCTGTTCCTTGATGGCCTCCTGGTCGTATTCTACAGGAGGCGGTCCGTAGACTTCCTTAATATCCTGCATGTCCCTGATGGAGTCTGTCGGTGGCGGGCCGTAAACCGTCTCAATGTTTTTCGATGACTTGCAGCAGCCCAGGCCCAGCATCGCAATGAGCGATGAGAGCAACACGTTTGTGATGGAATAAAACTGTTTCTTCATATCTAACTCTAAATTATTAATTCTTCATTCTTCATTCTTCACTCTTCACTTTTCAGTCCATACGGTCACGGTAGTCCTCGTAGGTGAAGTGGCGCAGCGTCTCTAACCTCCCGTCGCTGTGTAGCATGGCAATGTCGGGGTGTCCGATGCCGTTGAACATACAGGTCTTCACCGTCGTGTAGTGTATCATGTCCTCGAAGATAACCTCCTCGCCCACCTTCAGTTCATGGTCGAAGAGCCAGTCGCCCATGAAGTCGCCGCTCAGGCAGCTGCAGCCGCCGAGACGATATCGTAGGGGTGAGGGGTAAGAGGTGAGGGGTGAGAGGTTTGTCTCAGGGGTAACATGTTTCGCTCCTCGAACTTCTGGGAAGTACGGCATCTCCAGGCAGTCGGGCATGTGGCAGGTGAAGCTCACGTCGAGGATGGCGGTGCGTATGCCCTTGTCCTCCACGATGTCCACCACGTGGCTCACTAACGGCCCTGTCTGCCAGGCGAAGGCGCTTCCAGGCTCGAGGATAATCTTCAGCCAGGGGTAGCGCTCGTGCAGGCCCTGCAGGATGCCCACGAGCAGCTCCACGTCATAGTCCTTGCGGGTCATCAGATGTCCTCCGCCGAGGTTCAGCCATTTCAGTTGCGGGAACCACCGTGAGAAATGCTCTTCGATATGCACCAGCGTGCGCTGCAGCACGTCGGCACCGCTCTCGCAGTGGCAGTGGCAGTGGAAACCCTCGATGTCCTTGGGCAGCACGTCGGGCAGCTTGTCGCTCGTCACCCCGAAGCGCGTACCAGGCGCACAGGGGTTGTAGAGTAGCGTCTCCACCTCACTGTACTCCGGGTTCACTCTTAGTCCGATGCTGGCACGACCCGCCACACGCCCATGCAGCCGCTCGTACTGCGACAGCGAGTTAAACGTCAGGTGACTGGAACAGGCCACAATCTCGTCAATCTCCTCGACTGTGTAGGCCGGGGAGTAGGTATGCGCCTTGGCACCGAACTGCTCCTTGGCCAGCCTTGCCTCTGCCAGCGAGCTGGCCGTCGTAGCGCTGATATACTCGCGGAAGACGGGGAAGGTCTTCCACAGGGCGAACGCCTTAAAGGCCAGGATTATCTCCACGTCGGCACGACGCGCCACGTCGGCAATGAGCCGCAGGTTGCGCCGCAGCAGCTCCTCCTCAATGATATACACAGGTGTCGGCATAGTTATTTGCTTCCTTGACGGCCACAAAATTACTAATAATTCCGGAAATAATCTTCATTTTACACATTATTTAATATATAAGTGCTTTCTCATTCACAATTTATTCGTACTTTTGCAGCACGATGAGAAAGAAAGACCGTTACCGCCTGGTGCTCGACTTTTTCCGCCAGGCCATGCCGATTGTAGACACTGAGTTGCAGTATGGCAATGTGTTCCAACTGCTCTGTGCCGTTATCCTGAGTGCCCAGTGTACCGACAAGCGCATCAACCAGGTGACGCCTGCGCTGTTCCGCCGCTTCCCCGATGCCCTGTCGATGGCCGGGGATTCCAATGGTGATTGTTCAATGATCGACGAAGTGCTGGAGTATATCAAGAGCGTGAGCTACCCCAACAGCAAGGCCCGCCATCTTGTGGCTATGGCCCAACGGCTTGTTGAACAGTACGGCGGCGAGGTGCCCCAGGACATGGACGCTTTACTCACCCTTCCCGGCGTAGGCCGCAAGACCGCCAATGTCATTCAGGCTGTTGCTTTCGGACAGGCCACAATGGCTGTCGACACCCACGTCTTTCGCGTCAGTCACCGCCTAGGTCTTGTTCCGCCATCGGCCAACACCCCGCTGAAGGTAGAGCGCGAACTGGTGAAGAACATTCCCGCCGAGGACATTCCCCGTGCCCACCACTGGCTGCTGCTTCACGGCCGCTATGTCTGCACCTCCCAGCGTCCCCATTGTGCAAAATGTGAGTTGGAGCCGCTCTGCCCGAAAATACTGTAAGGTTCGAGGTTGGAGCATTGAACAAAGAACTCCTGTTAGGGAATATAAAACAATTCACCGCGTCATTGCCCGAAAGGTATTGGCGCGGTGCTCCTTAACTTCTAAGAGTAAAGGTAGTTCAAAGTCCAGAAATAATTGGCTTCTCCTGATATTTACCTCCGTTCTTTCTGAAAAATTCTCTCGAGAATTTTGGAGATAAAACGGCTTTTTCCCAGAGATTGAACGGCTTTTTCTCAGAAATTCTCGAGAGAATTTTTCAGATAGAGTAGTTCTTTGTTTCTTTATATGCCGGCTTTTGTCTGACTTTGAACTACCTTTTCGTCTGGTTTACAGTAAGTTTCGGGCGTTTCTTGTCGTCAAAGGGCGCTGGGATGAAGGGCGTTAGGCTGCACGGGGCCTGCCGCTACACCGGAGGATAACACCGGAAGTGAATTAATAAACTATCATAAAAGAAAGTGGGATTATGGCGGTCTTTCTTTAATTATTCGTAACTTTGCAGCATGATTATATTTCCCGTAGCAAAAATAAACCTCGGACTGAACGTTGTGGAGCGCCGCCCGGACGGCTACCACAACCTTGAGACCGTGTTCATGCCCTTGCCGGGCCTTCGCGATGCGCTGGAGGTGACGGTGATGGAAGAGCAGTTTCCCTCGGCGGTGGACTGCGACTTGAAAGTGACGAACATTGCCATTGAGGGCGACGAGCAGAAGAACCTCGTGGTCAGGGCTTACCGCCTGTTGAAGGAAGAGTTTCCCGACCTGCCCCGTGTGCATGCCCATCTCTACAAGGCCATCCCCACACAGGCGGGCATGGGCGGCGGCTCAAGCGACTGTGCGGCCATGCTTGTGCTGCTTAACAAGATGTTCGGCCTGGACCTGACGGAGCAGCAGCTCATAGACCGTGCCGCAAGGCTGGGAGCCGACTGCCCGTTCTTCATCATGGGTCGTCCGGCTTATGCCGAGGGGATTGGCGAGCGGTTGCAGCCTGTAGAGCTGAATATCAGCGGGCTGAGCATCGTCGTGGTGCGTCCCGATATTCCTGTTCCCACGAAGGAGGCTTTCTCTCTCATCAAGCCCCACTACCCGAAGAAGAATTGCCGCGACGTGGTGGCCCAGCCCATAGCCACCTGGCGTTCCGACCTCGTCAATGACTTCGAGACGAGCGTCTTTGCCCTTCATCCAGAGATTGCCGCCATCAAGGAGCGGCTCTATGAGCTTGGTGCCGTCTATGCTGCCATGAGCGGCAGCGGAAGTGCGGTGTTCGGCCTCTTCCGTGAACTGCCCAGCTTCGAAAGAGAATTTGACGGAATGTTTACTTGGAAAGGTCAAATTTATTAATCATATAGCTATGAAAAAGAGAATCATTTCCATCATTATCTGTGTGTTGTCGGGTTTCACTGCTATGACGGCCCAGACAATTGCTATTTGGCCAAACTGGTGCGAGGCTGCCGTAACGTTTACCTTTGAAGATGCAACGGGGCAAGAGTCTCATCAGTGGGCTGTGGAGCGGTTAGACAACTACGGGTTCAAAGCCACGTTCTTTGTTGTGACCAATTGGAATCCTTCCTGGGATTGGTGCAGGAGCGTTGCTCAAAACGGACATGAAATAGGCAGCCACTCCGATTCACATCCACATAATTGCGATGGTGAGGAGGCTTCCTCAAAAATACACATAGAGGAAAAGGTCGGCCAGCCTTGCCTGACTATGGCTTATCCGAACTGCAACGCACCTGAAGAAGAAACTGCCATGAGCGAAAACTATATCGGTGGGCGCATCTGTAATGGTAGTTGGATGGGAATCCTTGACATTATGGGAAAGGACGGTCCATCAAACTGGTACAAAATCCCATGTAATTTATGTGGCAGTGGCGGCTATATTAATACGACGAATGATTATGTAAGCAAATGTAGGGAAGCCATTGATAAAAATGGGTGGGTTGTCTTTGGACTGTTTGGCTTTTCAGGTCTAAAAAACGGTGTTGCAACCTACGCCCCGGCAGATCAGAACGCATTTATGGGAACTCTCTCATGGCTGAATCAGAACAGAAGGGATTGCTGGGTGGCAACATTCCGAGATGCCATCATGTATGTTAAGGAACGGAAAGCTTCCTATCTTATGAAGAAAGCCTCTGACAACTATAGCCAGACATGGAAGCTCACCCACAATTTGGATAAGACGCTTTGCAACTGGGACTACCCACTCTCCATCGAAATACCGCTGCCTGTTGGATGGACTTCTGTCAAGGTGAAACAAGGCGACAAGAAGATAGACGCTGAGGTGAAAGACGGGAATGTCTACTTTAATGCTGTTCCCAACGGTGGAGACATTGTCTTGATGTCTGGTGTCAAGGGCGACGTGAACGCTGATGGAGTGGTAGACGTGGCCGACATCGCTGTCGTTATCGATGTGATGGCCGGCAAAGGCGACAGTACCACAAAGACTGCGGCCGATGTTAATGACGACAATAGCGTCGACGTGGCCGACATTGCTGCCGTCATCGATATCATGGCAGGAAAAAGCCGTAGCGTAGTGATGAAGGAATAATGTCGGGAATCTACGTACATATTCCCTTTTGCCAGAGCCGCTGCATCTATTGCGGCTTCTATTCCACTACGGGTCTGTCGCTACGGCAGCGATATGTAGATGCACTCTGTTGTGAGTACCACTTGCGCCATGACTACATCACCCTTCCTCCTATAACTATATACATAGGCGGCGGAACACCTTCTGTGCTCACTGCCAGCCAGTTGGAGCAGCTTTTCGCCACGGTATGGGATTGCAACTCCCCTTCAACAGAGGTGACAATAGAGTGTAATCCTGACGACGTGACCGAGGACTTTGCCGTGCTATTGGGTCGTCTGCCCGTCAATCGTGTGTCGATGGGTGCTCAGACCTTCAATGATGAGAGGCTGCGCTTCCTTCACCGACGCCATACTTCCGGGCAGGTGGCCTTAGCCGTAGACCGACTGCGGCGTGCTGGCATCGATAACATTAGCATTGACCTTATCTATGGCTTCCCCGGCCAGACGCTTGTCGAGTGGGAGGACGATGTAGACAAGGCCTTGGCGCTCGGTGTGGAACACCTATCGGCCTACGCCCTGACCTATGAGGAGGGTACGCCATTGCACCGCCTCTTTCAGCAGGGAAGAGTGCAACCTATTGACGACGAGCAGAGCCGTGCTATGTACTATGCTCTGCTTGACCGAACTGCCGCCGCTGGTTTTGAGCACTACGAAATCAGTAACTTCGCCCTGCCCGGACGTCGTTCGCGCCACAACAGCGGCTACTGGAACGGGACGCCCTATCTGGGTCTTGGCGCTGCGGCACACTCCTACGACGGACAGAGCCGACGGTGGAACGTGGCCGATGTCGTCAAGTATATTGAAGGTGTGGAAAGCGGACAGCTGAACTATGAGGGCGAAACCCTTGACGCCGACACCCTCTACAACGAACTGGTAATGACGGCGCTTCGTACCATCGACGGCCTTACCTTGTCTCTTCTCTCCCCAACGGAGCGCAGCTATTGCCTGAGCATGGCTGCCCGATACATCGACGGCGGGCTGCTCGTCCACGACAAAGAGAAAGGCCGCCTGCGCCTTACACGCGACGGCCTCTTTGTCAGCGACATGGTCATTGCCGACCTGATGAAAGTTCCTTGAAGGTTTTCTTCCCCTTGGCGTAATACTGCCAGAGCAGGAACAGCGGCATGCGCTCGTCGGCCTGCCCTTCCTTTCGCCAACCCTGTATCTCCTGCCGGTCTTTGTCGAAGTCCTTGCGCCATCTGCGGAAAGCACGGCGGGCACGGTAAACGGCCAGGAAATCGCCAAGGTTGTGCTGTAGCAAAAGCATCTGCCACGCTGCCACATAGTCGAGTAGCCAGCGCACGAACATCACACGGCGCAGGTCGCGTTGCGGCAGACACTTGTAGAGCATGGTGAGGTTATTGCGGAAATTGAGGAAGGTCTTCATGGGATTGCCCTTGGGTAGCGTTCCTCCGCCCAGATGGAAGACGTGAGATTCGGGCACGCAGTACACGCTGTAGCCCTTGATCATCATGCGCCAGCAGAGGTCAATCTCTTCGCAATGGGCGAAGAAACGGGCATCGAGGCCTCCCACCTCTTTATATACACACGCACGTACAAGGAGGGCAGCCCCTGTGGCCCAAAGTACCGGAGCGGTGGTGTTGTATTGGCCTTGGTCTTGCTCTACGGTCTCGAACAGCCGACCACGGCAGAAAGGATAGCCATAGCGGTCGAGGAAGCCGCCGCTGGCGCCCGCATACTCGAAATGGTCGCGGGAGGTTAGGGAGAGCAGCTTCGGCTGACAGGCGGCCACCTCAGGATGGGTGTCCATGAAAGCCAGGAGAGGAGTAAGCCAGTGAGGAGTGGTCTCGATGTCGCTGTTCAGGAGCAGGTAGTACTCGGCGTCAATCTGTGCCAGCGCACGGTTGTAGCCTTCGGCGAAGCCCCAGTTGCGGCCCAACTCGATGAGAGGAACCGAGGGGAATTGTTCACGGAGCAACGTTAGGCTGTCGTCGGTGGAACCATTGTCGGCCACGTAGACGGTACCTTCGTCGCTTGAGTGCTGAAGCACGGTAGGCAGATATTGGCGTAGCATCGCCGCACCGTTCCAGTTAAGGATAACTATGGCAAGTCGTTCCATTTCAGTCGTCAAATGATTTGGGCATCGAGTGCCTCGTGGAGAACATTGAAGTTGCCCAGGCGGACGTTCATGAGCTGGTTGTCGTACTCCGGGCGTGCATCGCGGGCTGGCAGTTCCACACGGAGATAGTTGCGAGTGAAACCGTGCATGGCCCTGCCACGCGGTGCCTTCTCGAAAAGCACTTCGGCCTCGGTGCCAGTGTATTGCATGTAGAACTCACGGGTCTTCTTCTCTGAGAGTTCCAGCAACCGGTTGCAGCGTTCATCCTGCTCCTGTTTTGTCACCACGTAGGGAATCTTGAGGGCCTGTGTGCCGGGTCGCTCAGAGTAGGGGAACACGTGGAGCTGGCTTACGGGCAGCGACTCTAACAGGGTGTAGGTCTCCTCGAAACAATCGGGCGTCTCACCCCGGCAGCCCGCCATGACGTCTACGCCAATGAAAGCATCGGGAATAAGCTTCTTGATGCGCAGTATCTTTTCTCGGAAGAGAGCGCTGTCATAGTGACGGTGCATGAGTCGCAGCACCTCGTCGCTTCCGCTCTGTAGGGGAATATGGAAGTGGGGCATGAAGGCACGGCTCTCTCGTGCACAGTATGCTATCAGCTCGTCGCTGAGGAGGTCGGGTTCCAGACTGCTGATGCGGTAGCGGCTGATGCCCTCTACACGGTCGAGGGCACGTACCAGGTCAATGAAGCGTTCGCCGGTAGTCTTGCCGAAGTCGCCAATGTTCACACCCGTGAGTACTATCTCACGACCACCATCACGGGCCGCCTCCTCGGCTTGGGCCACAAGCGAGGTAATCGTAGGGTTGCGGCTGAAACCTCGGGCGTATGGGATAGTACAGTAGGTACAGAAATAGTCGCAGCCGTCTTGAACCTTCAGGAAATAGCGTGTACGATTGCCACGAGAGCAACTGGGCGCAAAGGTGGTGATGTCCTTCGTCTTCTCCTGACGGATGACGGTAGGGTGGTGGGAAGTTAGCTTTTCAGCAAGCAGCTGCACGAGACGGTCCTTTTCGTTATTGCCCAGCACAAGATTAACGCCCTCGATGGCTGCTATAGAAGGAGCCTCTAACTGAGCATAACAGCCTGTGACAACGACGAAGGCATCTGGGTTCTCCCGTATGATGCGATGAATGGCCTGTCGGCACTTGCGGTCAGCAACGCTCGTCACCGAGCAAGTGTTGATGAGGCAGATGTCGGCCCGCTCGCCCTTCTCTGCGGTGCGCACACCCAATTCCTGAAGCATCTTCCCGAAGGTTGATGTCTCAGAGAAATTCAGTTTGCATCCCAGCGTAAAGTACCGGGCCGTCTTGCCCTGAAAGGCAGAAGTATCAATCATAAAACGCGCTGCATGATGATTACGGGTTGCAAAAGTACGAAAAAACGGGGGAAAGACAAAGGAAAACAATGATTTATTTGGCCGTTAAGGAAAAAATACGTAATTTTGCACCCCAAAATATAATTAGGTCAAACATAAACTAGACAATATGCTTAGAATTGCCGTACAATCGAAAGGTCGTCTCTACGACGATACCATGCAGCTGCTCAGCGAGGCCGACATCAAGGTAAGTGCCACGAAGCGCACGCTGTTAGTGGCTGCCCATAATTTCCCCCTGGAGGTGCTCTATCTGCGCGATGATGACATTCCGCAGAGCGTGGCCTCGGGTGTGGCCGACATTGGCGTGGTGGGCGAGAACGAGTATGTGGAGCGCGGAGCTGAGGCAGAGATTGTCTCGCGTCTGGGGTTCAGTAAGTGCCGTCTGTCGCTGGCTATTCCCAAGGAGACCGTCTATCAGGGACTGGAGTGGTTCAATGGCAAGACCATTGCCACAAGCTATCCCGTTATTCTTGGTAACTTCTTGAAGGAAAACGGAATACAGGCCGACGTTCATGTAATTACTGGTAGCGTGGAGATTAGTCCGGGCATAGGGTTGGCCGATGCTATCTTCGACATTGTGAGCAGCGGTTCGACACTCGTGAGCAACAACCTGCGCGAGGTGGAAGTTGTGATGCAGAGCGAGGCCCTGCTCATTGGCTATCCGAAGATGAGCCAGGAGAAGCAGGATATTCTCAGTCAGATGCTCTTCCGTTTCGACGCTGTCCGTCAGGCTGAGGATAAGAAATATGTACGCATGAACGCCCCGAAGGCCCGTCTGGAAGAGATTATCAGTGTGCTTCCAGGCCTGAAGAGTCCCACCATTATTCCTCTGGCCGACTCAGAATGGTGCTCGGTACACACCGTGCTTGAGGAGAAACGCTTCTGGGAGATTATCGGCCAATTGAAGGAACTGGGAGCACAGGGTATTCTCGTCACACCGATAGAAAAAATGATTCTGTAAAGATGAAGATATACAATTATCCTGGCAAGGAAGAGTGGGCGGAAATAGTTCGCCGTCCACATCTTGACAATGCCAAGTTGCAGGAGACCGTCAGCGGTGTGCTTGCCGATGTGCGTCAGCGTGGCGATGAGGCTGTGAAAGAATACGAGGAGCGCTTCGACCATATAAGTCTCGACTCACTGGCCGTTAGCGAGGAGGAGATGGCCGAAGCAGAGTCTCTTGTCTCGCTCGAATTGAAGGAATCCATAGTACTGGCACACAGCAATATACGGAAATTCCATGAGGCGCAGTTCTTCAATCCTATCAAGGTGGAGACAACACCGGGTGTGATTTGCTCTCAACGTAGTATTCCCATCGAGAAAGTGGGCCTTTACGTTCCTGGCGGTACTGCTCCGCTATTTTCCACGGTGCTCATGCTTGCTACCCCTGCTAAGATTGCAGGATGTCGAGAAATAGTACTTTGCACGCCGCCTACCTACCGCGACGAGAATACAAAGCTGACCATCCATCCTGCCATTCTGGTTGCGGCTCGTATTGCCGGAGTGAGCAAGATTTTCAAGGCCGGTGGCGTGCAGGCTATCGGAGCTATGGCCTACGGAACGGAGAACATTCCCAAGGTTTACAAGATTTTCGGTCCCGGCAATCAGTACGTTATGGCTGCCAAGCAACAGGTGTCGTTAGGCGACGTGGCTATCGACATGCCTGCAGGCCCCAGTGAGGTATGCGTCATTGCCGATGAAACTTCTGTTCCCTCCTTCGTAGCTGCCGACTTGTTGTCACAGGCAGAGCATGGAATTGACTCACAAGTACTGCTCATTACCACCTGCGAGGAGATGATAAAGAAGGTGGAACATGAACTTCAACAACAACTTGAAGCCCTTTCTAGGAAAGATATTGCTGCTCAAGCACTTGAGAATAGCCGCCTTGTGCTTGTGAAAGATAAGGAAGAGGCCATGCAACTCTCGAATCTTTACGCTCCTGAGCACTTGATTCTTGCCACCGACGACTGGCTTCCGCTGGCCGATAAGGTGGTCAATGCCGGAAGTGTATTCCTTGGAAAGTATGCTTGTGAGAGTGCCGGCGACTATGCCAGCGGCACTAACCACACGTTGCCTACTCACGGCTACGCTACGGCGTATAGCGGTGTGAACCTCGACAGCTATTGCCGTAAGGTCACTTTCCAGATGCTCACCGAAGAGGGCGTGAAGAAAATCGGCCCTGCCGTAGAGCGAATGGCTGAGGCTGAACAATTACAAGCCCACAAGAACGCGATGACACTTAGATTAAAGGAAGTATGAAATCACTTAAAGCCCTTGTCCGCCCCAATATCTGGAGCCTTGCCCCTTACAGTAGTGCCCGCAACGAATATTCAGGTCACACCGCCCATGTGTTTCTCGACGCTAACGAGAACCCATACGGCAATCCGCTGAACCGCTATCCTGACCCCCTTCAGGAGGAGCTGAAGAAGAAGATCGAGGCGGTGAAAGGAATCCCTGTTGAGTACACTTTCCTCGGTAATGGAAGCGATGAGGCCATTGACTTGCCTTACCGAATCTTCTGCCGTCCGGGCGTGGACAACGTGGTGGCCATAGAGCCTACCTACGGCATGTATCGCGTTTGTGCCGACATCAACGACGTGGAGTACCGTCCCGTGTTGCTTGACGACCAGTTCCAGCTCCATGCCGACCGTCTTCTTGCCGCTTGTGACAAGAATACGAAAATCATTTGGATATGTAGCCCTAACAACCCTACGGGCAACAGCCTCGACCGCGAGGAGGTTGTCAAGGTGATTAAGGGATTTGAGGGCATTGTCATCGTTGACGAGGCTTATAGCGATTTCTCCCGTGAGCGTCCCCTTCGTTACGAACTTCCGAAATACCCAAATCTTATTGTGCTCAACACCATGAGCAAGGCTTGGGCATCGGCGGCTATTCGCTTGGGTATGGCTTTTGCATCGAAGGAAATCATCGCCCTTATGAACAAGGTGAAATATCCCTACAACGTGAACCTGCTCACCCAGCAGCAAGCCATGAAGGTGCTCGATGACCGCTTCGACGTGGAGCGTTGGGTGACTATGATTCTTCAGGAGCGTGGTCGCATGGTGGAAGCTTTTGCTCAGTTGCCCATCTGCGAGAAGGTCTATCCTACTGACGCCAATTTCTTCCTCGCTCGCGTTACTGATGCTCAGGGTATCTACGACTACCTTGTGGCTCAGGGCATCATCGTGCGCAACCGCAACCGTGTGAAGCTTTGCAACAACTGCTTGCGCATCACGATTGGTACGCGGAGCGAGAACAACGAACTGGTCGGTGCTTTGAGGCAGTACGAGGGTTGACATGAGACGCCGCCTTGAACTGCTTTCCCCTGCCCGCGATTTGGCTTGTGGTATAGCCGCTATTGACCACGGAGCCGATGCTGTCTATATCGGCCCTCCCAGTTTTGGAGCAAGGGCGGCAGCAGGTAATAGCGTCGAGGACATTGCCAGTTTGTGCAGCTATGCTCACCAATTCGACGCGAAGGTCTACGTCACCGTCAATACCATAATTTATGACGATGAGCTTCCAGAACTCCGCCAATTGTTGCATCAGTTGGCCGAGGCGGGTGCCGATGCCGTGCTCTTCCAGGACATGGCCGTGCCGCTCATCGTGAAAGAAGAGCATCTGCCTCTTCAGCTTCATGCTTCGACGCAAACCGACAACCGTACCGCCGAGAAGGTGGAGTGGCTAAGTTCCCTTGGTGCAAGCCGTGTGGTGCTCGCCCGTGAGTTGTCGAAAGAGGAGATTGCCGACATTCATCGCCGAGTGCCGAACACGGAATTAGAGGTCTTTGTGCATGGGGCATTGTGCGTGAGCTATAGCGGATTGTGCTACGCCTCGCAACATTGTTTCCACCGTTCGGCCAACCGAGGGGAGTGTGCCCAGCTTTGTCGCATGAAGTACGACCTTGTTGACGCCGACGGCCGCACGTTGCAACACGACCGTTATCTGCTTTCTTTGAAAGACCTCAACCAGAGCCAGCACTTGGAGGAGCTGATTGAAGCAGGAGCCACATCGTTTAAAATCGAAGGTCGCCTGAAGGACATCACCTACGTGAAGAACACTACGGCCGCCTATAGTCAGTTGCTCGACCGATTCATCAGCCGACACCCTGAGGAGTATGAGCGTGCCTCTTTGGGACATTGTCGTTACACCTTTACTCCCGACCTCCGCAAGACCTTCAACCGAGGCTACACCACTTACTTCCTAAATGGCCGTCAGCCAGACATTTACTCTCCTGACACACCGAAGGCTATTGGTGAGTTTGTGGGCACGGTGAAAGACCTTCGGCCTCAAGGTTCGGAGCTTCGTGTGGCGGGTACGGCTGCTTTTGCAAATGGCGACGGGCTTTGCTTCATCGACGACAACCGTCAGTTGCAAGGTTTCCGCGTAAACCGAGCTGAGGGCAACCGTCTCGTAGTGGCCGGGAAGCTCCCTTCGTCGGTACGAAAAGGAATGAGCCTTTATCGCAACAACGACCAGCAGATGGAGCGTGTGCTTGCGGCAAAGAGCAGCGAGCGCAAGATTCCCGTCACGATGACCCTTGAAGTATCGTCTGACGGCTATCGGCTCATCGTTGATGATGGTCGCCATCAAATGACTGGCAGTATCATTTGCGAGCATCAGCAGGCGCAGAAGCCGCAACACGATAACATCGTCCGTGAACTCTCGAAACTCGGTAACACCCCTTACGAGTGCGCCGAGGTTCGTTTGCCAGAAGGCTTTGACGGTTTCATCCCAGCCAGCCGCTTGTCGGAATTGCGCAGGAATAGCCTCGCCACTTCCCCCAACGACCAAGCCACCAATCCCCCCAACGACCAAACGACCAAACCACCCATTCCGCAAACCACCATACAACTCAATGTTGCCAATGCTCTTTCACGTCAGTTCTACGAATCGCTTGGCATCAATACCGTCCCTGCTTTTGAGCTTCAGGAGCCTCATGGTGAAAACGTTCTCATGCAATGCCGTCATTGTCTTCGCTTTGCTCTCGGACATTGCGTGAAGCACGGTGGAACACCGCCTGTCTGGCACGAACCGCTCTTCCTAACGCTTGCGAACGGCCGACGTTTCCGACTTCATTTCGATTGTAAAAAATGTGTGATGAAAGTCCTCTCCGTTTAGTCTCGGAGAAAATGCCGTTCTTTCTCGGAGAAAAAGCCGTTCTTTCTATGAGAAAAGATAGTCTTTTCTATGAGAAAAAGCCGTTCTTTCTCTGACCTCCAAATAATTATTAAAAGTTAGGGGAAAAACTTGCAGGGTATTCAAAAAAGTCTTACCTTTGCACCGCAAAAACATTTTAGACAAGAAGCGTGAAAATAAAGCAAGTGCTTGACGCCCTTGAACGATTCGCGCCTTTGCCGCTACAGGAAAGCTGGGACAATGCTGGCCTGCAGATTGGATTAACAGAGGCGGAGGTTTCAGGGGCATTATTGTGTTTAGACGTTACCCCCGACGTGATTGATGAGGCTGTCCGTCGTGGTTGTAACCTTGTGGTGAGCCACCATCCTTTGCTCTTCCGGGGATTGAAGCAAGTGGCCGACCAGAACGACGTCCAGCGGATAGTGAGAATGGCCATCAAGCAAGACATCGCCATCGTTTCCATGCATACCAACATGGATAATGCGCTTGACGGTGTGAACTGGAAGATTGCCGAGAAGCTGGGGCTTACGGACGTGGAGTTCTTCGTTCCTAAGACGGTAGGCGACCTTCAGGGCGGAAGCGGAGTGACTGGTCTGCTTCGTCAGCCCTTGGAGGCTTTGAAGTTCATTGTAAAGGTGAAGGAGACTTTCGGCGTGGAGTGCGCTCAATGTAACGAGGTGCTTCAACGTCCTGTCCGTAAGGTGGCCATTTGTGGAGGTGCCGGAGACTTCCTTCTTGACGAGGCGATTACGGCTGGTGCTGATGCCTTTATCACGGGCGAGATGCACTACCACGTCTACTTCGGCCACGAGCAGGAGATTCAGATTTGCGTCATCGGCCACTATCAGAGCGAGCAATTCACCTCCGAGGTGTTCCGCGACATTATTGAGCGTGAATGTCCGGGTGTGAGATGTTGTATAGCAGAGACAAATACTAATCCAATTAATTATTTATAAATTATGGCAAAGAAAGATCCTACAGACTTGACGGTAGAAGAGCGCCTGAAAACCCTCTACCTGATGCAGACGGCCCTGTCGGCCATCGACGAGAAGAAAGCATTGCGTGGTGAACTCCCCCTCGAAGTTGAAGACTTGGAGGCCGAGATTGAAGGTCTCACCACCCGTATTGAGCGCATCGAGAACGAGATTGGCGAGTTTGAGCGCGCCATTTCTCAGAAGAAGGGCGAAATCATCGAGGCCCAGGCAAACGTTGACCGCTACAAGGGTCAGCTCGACATCGTGCGCAACAACCGTGAGTACGACACGCTCTACAAGGAGATTGAGTTCCAGACGCTTGAGATTGAGCTTTGCAACAAGAAAATCCACGAGGCCGAGAACCGTATTGCCGAGAAGCAGGAGGAGCTTGCTCAGGCCAAAGAGCAGTACGACGAGAAGAAGGAAGACCTTGACTTGAAGCGCGGCGAACTCGACGAGATTATCGAGGAGACACGCACCGAGGAGGAACGTCTCAGAGAGAAGGTCCACGACTATGAGGCAAAGATTGAGCCACGCCTGCTTACTTCGTTCAAGCGTATCCGTAAGAATGCCCGCAACGGCTTGGGTATCGTCTACGTGCAACGCGATGCTTGTGGCGGTTGTTTCAACAAGATTCCGCCCCAGCGTCAGCTTGACATCAAGATGCACAAGAAAGTCATCGTTTGCGAGTATTGCGGACGTATTCTCATCGACCCCGAACTGGCTGGCGTAAAGGCCGACAAGCCTGTTAGCGACGACAAGAAGACACGTAAGCGCTCTACGACAACCCGCAAGACAGCTTCCTCGAAAAAGACCACCGACGCTAACGACATGGATTAATATGAAGCGTATCTTATTGTTAGTCAGTCTTTGTCTGGCCACCTTCACAGGTCAGGCACAGACACGCGATGGCGGCATCTCGGACAAGATGCTTCGCGAGATGGAGAAGGAGCAGAAGCTCACTCCGGCCGACAAAGCCCTGATGAACGCCATTGCGGCCAACGCAATCGACAACGTGGCCGTGAATCACGAGAACGCCGGAGCAATCGACACGCACTTCAGCATCGAGACGAAGAAGCAATCGATTACCGACCAGCAACAGTCTGGCCGCTGCTGGATGTTCTCGGGCTTTAACGTGCTGCGCGGCGACTACCTGCTCAAGACTGACTCGGTGCAGGTGGAGTTCTCCGAGGCCTACCTCTTCTTCTACGACCAGTTAGAAAAGGCAAACCTCATGCTCCAGGGTTGTATAGACAACGCCACGAAACCCATTGACGACCAGCGCGTTCAGTTCTTCTTCCACTATCCGATTAGCGACGGCGGAACGTTCTGTGGCGTAGCAGACTTGGCCGAGAAGTACGGACTGGTACCTCGCGAAGCCATGCCTGAGTCGTTTGCCTCTGACAACACGTCCAAGGCTCGCCAGCTCATCGCTTCAAAGCTTCGTGAGTACGGTCTCCAGCTTCGCGAGATGGTGCAGAAGGGCAAGAAGGAGGGAAGCATTGAGAAGGCCAAGACACGCATGCTCTGCCAGATTTACCACATGCTGCAGTACACCATCGGCGACCCGCCTCAGAAGTTCACCTACACTTTCCGCTCGAAGAAGGGAAACCCCGTCGGTGAAGCCGAGGAATACACGCCGGAGAAGTTCTACAAGAAGGTGGTCGGGGGTAAGCTCAACGGCACGTTTATCATGGTGATGAACGACCCGCGCCGCCCTTACTACAAGACCTTCGAGGTAGAGCTTGACCGCCACACCTACGACGGCCACAACTGGAAGTACGTCAACCTTCCTATGGACGATATTGAGGAGATGGCCATTGCAACGCTACGTGCCGGCCACAAGCTCTATAGCTCGTACGACGTTGGCAAGATGCTCGACCGCAAGCGTGGCTATGCCGACACGGAGAACTTCGACTACGGCTCGCTCTTTGGCACTACCTTCGGAATGGACAAGGCCGAGCGCATCTCGACTTTCGATAGTGGTTCCACCCACGCCATGACTCTTTGCGCCGTTGACCTCGACAAGAAGGGAAAGGCCACGAAGTGGAAGGTGGAGAACTCATGGGGAGCCTCGTGGGGTCAGCAGGGTTGTCTAATTATGACCGACCGTTGGTTCCGTGAGTACATGTTCCGCCTCGTTGTTCCCCTCGACTACGTTCCGGCGAAGGTGATGCAAGCCTGGCAGACAGAGCCAGTCATGGTGATGCCTGAAGACCCATTGTTCATGCTTGACGAGTAGTTTAGGGGAAGTGAAAGGGAATTGAAGAGGGAGTGAAAGGGAAGTGAAAGGGACGATAGTATATGAAAGCCATTCTTCTGTTGCTCTTCCTGACGTTTGGCTCGTCTTGTTTCGCCAAGGTGAAATACCCTGGCGACCGATACTTCATTTATCGTTACACGCTTCGCGACAAGGCGGCCACTACTCATTCCCTTGAGCGTCCCCACAGGTTTCTCTCTCGTCGGAGCATTGAGCGGCGTGAACGTCAGAACCTGAAGCTCGACTCTACCGACCTCCCCGTCTGCCACCGTTACGTCAGGCAATTTGAGGTGTTCGGAGCCGAAGTTTTAGGAACGAGCCGTTGGCATAATACGGTGCTCGTACGTTCGCGCGATTCGTTGCTCTTAGAGCGTCTGGCCAAGTTGCCGACGGTGAGCAAGAGCCGATGTGTGTTCATTGCTCCTGATAGCATTGACAAGCCTTCAGAAGTGCGCCCAAGGGTTCACGAGGCGTTCAACAAGTGGGATTCGGTGAAGAACGACCCGTTAGGCATGTCTCGTCCTCAGATAGAGATGCTTAGTGGCGACCGGCTTCACGAGGCAGGCTTTCGTGGGCAGGGCATGATGATTGCCATTCTCGACGGAGGTTTTCAGAACTACGAACGTATTCCAGCCTTCCAAGAGGCTCGCATAGAAGGCGTTAAGGACTTCGTGCCTCCCCCTTTGAACGCCAAGCTCCCGTTGAGTCCTATCCAGCAGATTGACCACGGTACGAAGGTGTTCTCCGCCCTTGCTGCTCAGGCACCCGAGGTCATCATGGGAACGGCTACGGAAGCCGCCTACTGGCTCCTGCGTTGTGAAGACCCGTTGACCGAGCAACCCGTTGAGGAAGACTTCTGGACGATGGCCGCCGAAATGGCCGACTCGGCGGGTGTGGACATTATCAACTCGTCGTTAGGGTATTACAAGTACGACAACGACCTCTGTGTCTATCGTCTCCAAGACCTCGACGGAAAGACGTCCTTCGTTTCCCAGACGGCCTCAATGCTTGCCCGCAAGGGTATCGTGCTTTGCAACTCGGCGGGTAATAGCGGCATGGGTCAATGGAAGAAGATTGGCGTTCCTGCTGATGCCCCTGACATTCTCACCGTGGGAGCCATCAACAAGGAGCGGCGTATCGCCACGTTCAGTAGTGTAGGCCCTGCGCAAGACGGCCGTGTGAAGCCCGACGTGGTGGCACAAGGTGCACCTGCCGCCCTCATTTCCGGACGAGGAACGTTGATGCACGACATGGGCACTTCGTTCTCCACGCCTATCGTGTGCGGCCTTGTAGCTTGTCTCTGGCAAGCCCACCGCAACCTGACGGCGCTTGAAATCATCGACCTCGTGCGCCGATGCTCCGACCAGTACGACGAACCCACCAACATCTTCGGCTATGGAATTCCAGACTTCTGGAGAGCGCATGAAGAAGAGATAAAAACCACGAATTGAACGACGAAGATTTTTGATGGTGCGCAGCCGCTCCCCTCCCTTGTAGGGGAGGGGTGAGGGGTGGGGTCAGTAACTAGATTCATTCTTATAGAAAAAGAACTTATGCATTATCTAACGGCTAAAGCAAATGTTACAGAGCAAAAAGAGAATCGCAAGGCTCTGCGCAACAATATGACACCAGCCGAAGCTACACTTTGGCGAGCCCTGAAGGGTCGTGGGGTCGGTAGCATGAAATTTCGTCGTCAGCAAGGCATAGGTCCTTTCATTCTTGACTTCTACTGCCCTGAGCACCTACTTGGTATAGAACTTGATGGTGCCAGCCACGAATATAAGTATGAATACGACGAAAAACGAACTGAATATCTTCGTAGACAGGGCATTCGTATACTCCGCTTTAGTAATCAGCAGGTGTTTACGTCCATGCAAGGAGTCTTGGCTGAGATTGTGAGAGTAGCAAAGGAAGATACTGACCCCCAATTATTAGTTACTGACCCCACCCCTAACCCCTCCCCTACAAGGGAGGGGAGCGGCTGCGCTCCATGATAAGAAGACTTTCATACTAATCACACTTTCATATTAATCAGACTTTCATACTAATCAGACTTTTAATCGCATAGAATATGCAGGCATTGACCTTATATGAGCTTAACGCGCTGGTACGGCAGACCATCGAGCACACCCTCAATCGCGAGTACTGGGTGGAGGCGGAGCTTTCGGAGTGTCGTGAGAGCCGCGGCCATTGCTACATGGAGCTGATTCAGTATGAAAGCCTTCCCCTCGGGGGGAGGAAGGTGGGGACTACCCCAATCGCTCGTGCCCAAGCCAAGTGCTGGCGTTCTCAATGGCTGATGCTCCAGCCGATGTTTGAGCGCACCACCGGCCAACAATTGCACGCTGGGATGAAGGTGAGGCTGAAGGTCTACGCTCAGTTTCATGAGGCTTACGGTTTCTCGTGGATAGTCACCGACATCGACCCCACGTACACCCTTGGCGACATGGCCCGGCGCCGTCAGGAAATCATCGCGAAGCTGAAGGCCGAGGGTGTCTTCGACATGCAGAAGTCGCTCGAGCTTCCGCTGTTATGCCTCAACATCGCCGTCATTTCGAGTGCTACCGCTGCCGGCTATGGCGATTTCGTCAACCAGCTGTCCGACTCTCCCTTCGCTTTCCGCACCCAGCTATTCCCCGCCACCATGCAGGGCGAGCAGGTGGAGCAGAGCATCATCGACGCGCTCAACAATATAAATGACAAAATAGAAATGACAAATGACAAATATGATTACAATCAGGGACTTGCTGGTAATCATCTTTCTCATTTATCATCTATTAATTCTCCTTTCGATTGTGTGGTCATCATCCGAGGCGGAGGAGCCACCGCCGACCTCTCGGGCTTCGACACTCTATCCTTGGCCGAGAATGTGGCGCAGTTCCCTTTGCCTATCATCACCGGCATAGGCCACGACCGCGACGAGAGCATCCTCGACATGGTGAGCCATACCCGCGTTAAGACTCCCACGGCTGCTGCTGCCTTCCTCATCGACCATGCTCAGACCGTCCTCGACGCCATTAACGACGCCCAAGAACGCATAGCCCGCCATACAAGACTGAAACTCACGGCCTACACGTCGCAGCTCTCAGCTCTCGCTGGCATACTCCCGCAGCTCTTCTCCAAGCTCAAGACTCGTCATGAAGCCCGGCTCGACGGTCTCACATCACGTCTCAGTGCCGCCATACGGCAGCGTATCATTGGCGACCGCGGCAAACTGGATAACATTAAAAGCCGTCTGCCCATCGTCATCGACCGCCGCCTGCTCACAGAGAAGCATCGCCTGCAACTCCTTGAAGAGAAAGCCCGCAGCCTTGACCCCACATTGCTCTTGCAGCGCGGCTATAGTATCACAATGAAAGACGGAAAAGCAGTAAAAGACGCCAGCACCCTAAAGCCCGGCGACACCTTAGAGACCCGACTGGCCAAGGGCAGCGTGACGTCGACCGTTGATTTTGCCTCACCGGCGTCGTCCCCAAAAGACACTCAGAAGAATTCAAGCACAAACTCAACTTTCGCAAGTAATGAAGTATCGCGCAGCAAAGCCCCGTAGGGGCAAGATAGGGGTAGCCAGCCATTCTTATGGCTGGTATGTAGAAGCCGCAGGGAAAGCATGCCGTAGGTATGCGATATGCATTACCTATTTATTGCGTACCTACGGCACGCCCCTTACTGTCACCATTTATCCAGCCATAAGAATGGCTGGCTACCCTTATCAGATGCCTACGGCATCACTATGCTGAACTTCCGAAAACTTGAATTAATAATATGAAAGAGAACCTGAAATACGAGGAGGCCTTCGCCCAGCTGCAGGACATCGTTCGCAAGATGGAGAGCGACGAGTATAGTATAGACGAAATTGCTGTGCAGCTGAAAACCGCACAGCAATTAATCAAGTTCTGCAAGGACAAGCTGACCAAGACAGAAGAGGAAATCCAGAAGATTCAGGCCGACAACATGTAGGCCCTGGTCTGCTGGAGGGGACTGCAATCCCCCGACTTAGAGGTAGATACCAAAGGCAAGCGACTGGAACTTAGGACCGCGGTCCTTCTCCAGCACGCTCATCGGCGAGTACTTGCAATAGATGCCTATCTTGCCGAAGTCCACAATTCCCAGCACGTCGACCGTGATGTCACGCTGGCCAATCTTCTTCGTGTAGTCGTCAACCTCATGGTCGCCCAACTCAAAGTAGTTGTGGGCGCGGCCCCAGAAGTTCCAGTTCACCTGAGCACCCACCGAGACGGCGAAGTTCTTGTGGAACCTCTGTTTGACGAGCAGGGGGAAGGAGAGCGACGTGGTGTGAATGTTCGACGAGAGTTCGTCCATCTTCTCGCCTGGTTCGAGTGGTTTGTATTGAAGCCAACCATCCGGTTGCTTCTCGAAGTACGTGTTGTGCCCCTTCAGCGTATACATGCGCCAGTTAAAGCCCACACCGGCGGAGAACGTCGTCTTCCAGTCCTGCGGCGTGTAGTTATACTGCAAAATCGTCCAGTTGAACTCCCATGAGCGGAACGGAGCAAACTTCATCCCGTCGGGCGCACCCGTAGGAATGTCAACGCCAAAATAGACATGCATCGACCAGCGGTCGTTCTCATCCTTACCCTCACCGAGGTCTAAGAGGCTCTTGTTCGTCTCCTCGCCGTCATTGTTCACGATAGTCTCAGCATTGGCCGTCAAGCCGAAAGCCAGAAAAGCCATTAAAAACAGTTTCTTCATAATTCCTTTGTTTTGTTTTTGTGAATAAAGATGGTGCAAAGGTAGGCATTTTGCGCGAAAGGAGCAAGCGTTAAAGGTTTTTTAACCATCAGAGGATTGTCTCCACCCTCTCATAGAAAGAACGGCTTTTTCCCATAGAAAGAACGGCTTATTCTCATAGAAAGAACGGCTTATTCTCATAGAAAGAACGGCTTTTTCTCATAGAAAGAACGGCTTTTTCTCATAGTTTAAACGGCTTAAAGTCTGAGCCGGACATTTGATTTTTTACGGGACGATTTAACCGTCTTTGTGGTAACCTTCACTTTATTTCATCTAATTACGCTAAAAAATGCAGAAAAACTTTGCTGATACGAGAAAAATGCCTACCTTTGCACAAATAATACACACAAACATTTATATACTGATATATGAAGAACTTAGAATGGGGTAGTCTGTCGTTCGGCTACATGAAGACCGACTACAACGTGCGTTGCTACTATCGCGACGGGAAATGGGGCGAGATTGAGGTCTGCTCCGACGAGTATCTGAAACTGCACATGGCCGCCACGTGCCTGCACTACGGCCAGGAGGCTTTCGAGGGCCTGAAGGCTTACCGTTGCAAGGACGGCAAGGTGCGCGTGTTCCGCATGGACGAGAACGCCGCCCGCCTGCAATCGACCTGCCGCGGCATTATGATGCCCGAGGTCTCGACGGAGCTGTTCTGCGAGATGGTGAAGAAGGTGGTGCGGCTGAACCAGGAGTGGATTCCCACTTACGAGAGCGGCGCCACGCTCTATATCCGCCCGCTGCTCATCGGTACGAGCGCTCAGGTGGGAGTGCATCCCGCAAAGGAGTATCTGTTCCTTATCTTCGTCACGCCAGTGGGGCCGTACTTCAAGGGTGGCTTTGCTGCTAATCCCTACGTCATCATCCGTGACTACGACCGCTCGGCACCGCTCGGAACGGGTAAGTACAAGGTGGGCGGAAACTATGCCGCCAGCCTCTTTGCCAACAATCTGGCTCACGAGAAGGGCTACGCCTGCGAGTTCTATCTCGACGCTAAGGAGAAGAAGTACATGGATGAGTGTGGTGCGGCTAACTTCTTCGGCATCAAGGATAACACCTACGTCACTCCGAAGTCTACCTCGATTCTGCCCTCTATCACGAACAAGTCGTTGATGCAGGTGGCCGAGGACCTGGGCATGAAGGTGGAGCGCCGACCCATCCCGGAGGAGGAGCTGGAGACCTTCGAAGAGGCTGGTGCATGCGGAACGGCCGCCGTCATCAGTCCTATCTCGTATATCGACGACCTCGATACCGGCAAGCGCTACTCCTTCGGAGACAAGCCCGGCCCTGTCTCGAAAAAGCTCTACGACACCCTGCGCGGCATACAGTACGGCGAGATTGAGGACAAGCACGGATGGACGACCGTGGTGATTGAGTAGTTAAGAGTTAAGAGTTAATCTGACAAACAAATCGTAATTCGAAAATCAGTAAATCGAAAATCATCATTATGGGAAACAATCAAACTTACAAGAACCGGGCGCTGAAGTCGCTCGAAGGAAAATGGGTGGAGGGTATTCTTACAACGCTCTTCTATGTTATCATTGCAGGCATGGTAGGCTCCATCATCACGCTCCCCATGGGTCAAGACGCCTATACGTTGAGGTTGGGAACCCAGGGTGTCTGGACGCTCATCTGCCTGCCGCTGGGCTGGGGTTTCGTGGTGTATTTCCTGAACCTCATCCGCAACCAGGACATCAGCTACGGCCGTCTCTTCGACGGTTACAAGGACTTCTTGCGCATCTTCGTGGCTGGGCTCCTCGTGTTGATTTGCGAGGCTATTGGCTTTGCCCTGATCATCGTGCCGGGCGTCATCGTCGCCCTGATGTTCTCGCAGACAAGTTTCATCCTGAAAGACGACCCGCAGGTGAGCGCTATTGACGCGATGAAGCAAAGCGCAAAGATGATGGAGGGCCACAAGTGGGAGCTGTTCAAGCTCTGGCTCAGCTTCATCGGATGGCTTATCCTCGGCTTGCTGACCTGTGGCTTCGGATTCCTCTTCCTCTATCCCTATATGTACGCTGCGTTCGCACACTACTACGAGGACTTGAAGGCTGAGACTCAGACACAGGTGTTCTAAAGCACGAAGTTGAAGAAAACGCTGCTTTACATTCTGCTGATAATCATAGGGTTGGGCATTCTATACATGTTCAACCCTATTGAATACAAGTGGATGCCTCATTGCGTGGTGAAGCAGCTGACGGGTCTCAGTTGCCCGGGGTGCGGGTTGATGCGCGCCACCTATACCGCCCTTCACGGACACTTTGCCGAGGCCTTCAGCTACAACTACTGGCTGCTGCTCACCGTGCCCTACGTGATTGCACTCATAGCGCAACGGCTCATGCCGTCGGGAAGGTTGAAGAGCAGGGTAGGGCAAGTGCTGGAACACCGCTACATGCTGGGATTCTACATCATCACTTTCCTTGCGTGGTTTGTCATCAGGAATATCTATGACCTTTAGTATCAAAATCGTAAATCGAAAATCCGTAAATCGAAAATAATCATGGTGAATACCATCAACGAGAGACAAGACGAGATTATCGAGGAGTTTCAGGACTTCGACGACTGGATGGACCGCTATCAGCTGCTCATTGACTTGGCTGGTCAGCAAGAGCCCCTCGACCCGAAATACAAGACGGAGCAGAACCTCATAGACGGTTGTCAGAGCCGCGTGTGGCTACAAGCCGACTTCGACGGGGAGCGCATACACTTCCAGGCAGAGAGCGACGCGCTGATCGTGAAGGGAATCGTGGCCCTGCTCATCCGTGTGCTCGACGGGCAGACACCGCAGGACATTCTCTCGGCCGACCTCTATTTCATCGACCGCATAGGCTTGCGTGAGCATCTTTCGCCCACGCGTAGCAATGGTCTGTTAGCAATGATTAAGCAGATACGCCTCTATGCCCTGGCCTTTCAGACAAAGGTCAGTCACGATGAGGACAAGGAAGCTCAGGAAGAATCTTGCGAGTGAAGATGTCTGCCCCTATGGCATTAAGGTGGTAAGGCTCGTTGAACCACTCAGGATGCGTTATGAACTCGTCGTCCTGCTCGTGGTAGAGATAGGTGAGGTGGTGCTCGTGCGCCACCTTTTCTATGGCCATAATCCAATTGCGCTCCTTAGGCAGACGGTTGTAGCTGGGAGAAGTGGAGAGCACGAGGAGCACGTCGTTATCGGCACATAGACGGATGCAACGCTCCAGATAGTCGAGCTTCTGAGGGCTGACGTCGTAGCCGGAAGTCGATTCCGAGGGCTCGCCGCTCCACGTTCCTTCCAGGGGCGTGAAACCATTCTCCTGCCGCTGGCCTTTATTGCGCTTGGGCTTGAGATAGTCAAGGATGTTCGAGTTGTGGCGGTAGAGGTTGGAGTAGTGTACGAAGAAATACTCGCGAGGGTCGATGACGTCGGCAAGCAAGCTATCTACAGCCGGAACATTGTCGTAAGGATAGAGGAGGCTCAGGTGCTCGGTGTTCCAGCCCTTGACGTCGCAGATGTCCGACTCCGAGAGGTCGAGAATGACCATCTGGGGCTTTTTCTCCGACTGGTTGATGAGCATGTCGAGCACGGCCTTGTCGGCAAAGATGTTGAGACCCTCAATGCCGTAGTTATAGGCCGTGAGGTGAAGGCTATCGGCAAGCAGCTGAGGGTCATAATGATGGTTAGCCCGCGAGGAGCCGATGATGGCAATATCCTCGTGGGCTTCCCTAATGTGGTCAATTGAAGTAACGTATCGGTCTCCCGAAAGCTTCTCCATGGCAAAGCCATAGAGCACGTCGATGACGACGAGGGCCAATAAGGTGAGGCAAACGTATGACAGGAATTTCTTCACAAAATGTCGGTCAGCGTTCGTCGTTACTTCACCTCTTCAATAATCTTTCCGCCTTCCTCAAGTGCCTGCATGTTCAGGGGAATGAGGTTGTGGTGACGCTCGGGAAGGGTCTTCTTCAGGGCCTTCTCCACTCCGCCCATGCCAACGACGGGCGCCACCTTGAGCAGTCCGCCGAGAACAATCATGTTGAAGATTTTGCCGTTCTTCATCTCCGCAGCCTTGTCCATAGCGTCAATCTTGTAGACGGTGATGTCCTTTCGTGTCGGCGGATTGATGATGCCGTAACTGTCGTAGATAAGTATGCCGCCGGGCTTCAGCTTCGGTTCGAACTTCTCCAGCGACGGCTGGTTGAGCACGATGGCAATGTCGTACTTGCTGAGGATGGGCGACGAGATACGGTCGTCGCTTACGATAACGGTGACGTTAGCCGTACCACCACGTTGCTCGGGGCCGTATGCAGGCATCCAAGTAACCTCCTTGTCCTCCATCAGACCTGAGTATGCCAGGATTTTACCCATTGAGAGGACACCCTGACCGCCGAATCCGGCTATGATGATTTCTTTTTTCATATTGTCGTGTCTTTAAGGTCTCCCTTCGGGTAGAAGGGGAACATGTGTTCCTTCATCCATTCATTAGCTTGCTGAGGAGTAAGTTTCCAACCGCTATTGCAGGTGCTCACGAACTCCACAAGCGAGCTTCCCTTACCGTCCATCGAGGCCTGGAACGCCTTCTTCAGGGCTTTCTTGGCTTTGAGAATGCTGGCGACGTTCTCCACCGACTGGCGCGTAACGTAGCAAGTTCCCTCCAATCCTGCGGCAATATCGGCCATCTTCAGAGGATAGCCATGAAGCTTCGGGTCACGACCGTAAGGGCAAGTAGCCGTCTTCTGGCCGATGAGCGTAGTGGGAGCCATCTGTCCGCCCGTCATGCCGTAGATAGCATTATTGACGAAGATGATGACAATGTTCTCGCCACGGTTCAAAGCATGGATGGTCTCGCATGTACCGATACATGCGAGGTCGCCGTCGCCCTGATAGGTGAACACAAGACGGTCGGGCCAGCAACGCTTGATACCTGTTGCCAATGCGGGAGCACGACCGTGTGCAGCTTCCTGCCAGTCAATATCTATATAATTGTACGCGAAGACGGCACATCCAACAGGGCTTACACCAACGGCCTTCTCCTCCAGGCCCATCTCCTCGATGACCTCAGCGATGAGCTTGTGCACCACGCCGTGAGAGCATCCCGGACAATAGTGCATGTTGTTGTCATTCAACAAAGACGGTTTCTTATATACCAGGTTCTCTGGCGAAATAATCTGATTGTCCATAACCATTGTCGTTTATTTGTTCATAAGTTGGGCGCGGAGGGCGCAAACAATCTCTTCTGGGTCGGGCACGATGCCTCCGAGGCGTCCGAAGTGCTCAACAGGCTCAGCACCATTAATGGCCAGGCGAACATCCTGAACCATCTGGCCGGCATTGATTTCTACGACGAGGACGCCCTTCTTGCCCTTTGCCATCTCAGCAATCTGCTTCGTGGGGAAGGGCCAGACGGTGATGGGGCGGAAGAGCCCCACCTTGATGCCCTCGCCACGGGCCAGCTCCACGCTCTTCTCGGCGATACGGGCTGCAGAGCCAAAAGCAACAATCATATACTCGGCATCGTCGAGCTGCTGGGTCTCATAGCGCACCTCCTTCTCGCGAATCTCGGCATACTTGGCCTGCAGGTGCAGGTTACGCTGCTCCATAATCTCGGGCTTCAGCTCGAGCGAGGTGATGACGTTGCGCTGGCGGTCCTTTGTCTTACCAGTCGAAGCCCAGGGGCACTGTGCAATAACCTCCTCATCAGTACGACGACGCTTGAAGGGTGGCAGGACCACTTTCTCCATCATCTGACCGATGACACCGTCAGAGAGAATCATGGCGGGGTTGCGATACTTGAAGGCCAGCTCGAAAGCCAGGTCTACGAAGTCGGCCATCTCCTGAACAGAAGCAGGGGCAAGCACGATGGTCTGGTAGTCACCATTACCACCGCCGCGAGTAGCCTGGAAATAGTCGCCTTGTGAAGGCTGGATGGTTCCCAGTCCGGGGCCGCCACGCTGCACGTTGACGATGAGTGCAGGCAGCTCAGCACCAGCCAGATAGGTGATACCCTCCTGCATGAGGGCTACGCCGGGCGATGACGACGAGGTCATGGCCTTCTTGCCGGCTCCGGCCGCGCCATAAACCATATAAATGGAAGCCAGCTCGCTCTCTGCCTGCACCACCTGCATGCCGGTGGTCTCCCAAGGCTTCAGCTCAGCCAGCGTCTCGATTACTTCACTCTGCGGGGTGATGGGATAGCCAAAATAGCCGTCCACGCCGCAACGAATAGCAGCACGAGCTATCGCCTCGTTGCCTTTCATTAATACAACTTCTCTTTCTTCAGCCATTCCTATTCAACTTTTTTACGGTAAACAGTGATACACCCGTCGGGGCATACGATAGCGCACGATGCGCAACCCACACACGCGTCCATGTTCTTAGGCTCCACGTAGGGGTAGCCGTGCACATTGACTTTTCCTGCCATCTCGATAACCTTGGCCGGGCAGGCCACTATGCATAGCGAGCAGCCTTTGCACCGCGCCGTGTCAACGACGATAGCACCTTTCATCTTTGCCATTTTGCTTCTCTATTTTATTGTTGTAAAAGATATTTCTTGAAGTCTGCGAAGTCCTTCGTCATGGCGACGCTCTGCTTCTCTCCCTTCATGAAGGCGGCCAGGCGGTCGGGTATTTCAACGTCGATACCCAGGATTTCGTCTACCTTCTCCTTGAACTTTGCGGGATGAGCCGTTTCGCAAAAGATACCCACCTCGCCAGGCTTCAGCTGGTCTTTCAGAGCCTGATAGCCGCAAGCACCATGAGGGTCGAGTATGTAACCCGTCTCTTTGTAGCATTGGCGCATGGTCTCACGTATCTGGTCGTCGGTATAGGTGGCTCCGCTGATGAGCTTCGTAATCTTGCGATGAGTCTCCTCTGCCGAGAGCTTTCCGCCCTTGCTATAGAGGTCGATGATGCGTGCGAAGTTAGAGGGGTCGCCGACGTCCATTGCGTTTGCCAGTGTCTGAATG
>JAGCNO010000004.1 GCA_017645905.1 Prevotella sp.
CTTACAACTCAATTGGCTTTCGCCTATCCTTGAGCCTTATAACTCAATTGGCTTTCGCCTATCCTTGAGCCTCTTGTCGGATTCGAACCAACGACCCCGAGATTACAAATCACGTGCTCTGGCCAACTGAGCTAAAGAGGCTTTTCTAAGCAGCCGTTCTCTGTTCAGATTTACGACCTGTCGGAAAACGGCTGCAAAGGTAAGACTTTTTTCTGAACTACCAAAATATTTTAAGACTTTTTTTAGTAGTTCCGCATTTTTTCTTTATTTTTCTGCAGTTGAACCCTCAGAGCATCGACACACAGGTCTATTCCTTCTTCAAATGTGTCGTTTGTCTTTTCTACGTGGAGTGTTGTTCCAGGCACCGTGACGGTGATGCTCGTTTCCTTATTTTGAGCCGTAGCGGGTTTGACAACCTTTAATTGCACCTCTACTTTCTGAATATCTTCGTAAGATTTTTCTAACTTGGCGACTTTCTTCTGGATGAACGCCTCTAACTTTTCGGTAGCGTCGAAGTGGATCGACTGAATCTTAATTTCCATAGTTCTCTGTTTTTAGGTTAAACTATAAAGATCAGCCCCTTGGGTGGGCTTCTTTGTAAACTCTCCGCAGTTGCTCGAATGTCGTGTGCGTGTATATCTGCGTCGTCTCCAGGCTCTCATGTCCCAGCAGACGTTTCACGCTTTCAAGCCCTGCATCATGGTTGAGCATCGCTGTGGCGAAGCTGTGTCTCAGCACGTGGGGTGAGCGTTTCTTTATCATGGTCACCCTCGAGAGGTTTTCCTTCACGTCCTGATATACCTGGGCGCTGGTCATCCGTTTCCCGTGCTTACTGAGGAAGAATGCTCCCGGTTCCTGCCTTTCTACGCTTTGGTCTCTCACCTCCATGTAGTGTTGCAGCTCCTTGGCCAGTTCTTCCCCGAAAGGTATCAGCCTCTGCTTGTTGCGCTTCCCGGTGACTTTCAGCTGTTGTGCCTCAAAGTCAATGTCCTGGTCGTCAAGCCCTCTCAGTTCTGCCTGCCTCATGCCTGTCTCGTAGAGTAATATAATAATGGTACGCGCGCGTACATCCTTATATTCTTCGCTCCACTCTTCTTCGTCTAAGAGTCGGTTCATGTCGCTCTCCTTGACGAATACTGGCAGCGGCTTTTCCTTCTTGGGCCCCGTCACCAGGTGTGCCGGGTCTTTCCCAACCATATTTCTTGCCAACGCGAACCTGAAGAATGTCTTCACGGACGCCAGGTCGGCGTTCACTGTTGTGGCTTTCGCCCCGCAGTCCATCCGTAGTTCCATCCAGCCACGTATGATGTCGGCATCAACCGTGGTCCAGTCCAGCTCCTCGCTCAGAGTCTTGAAATATTCCTCGAACATCCGCAGACTCCTCTCATACCGCTGTACGGTCAGCAGGCTGCGGTTTTTTTCGAATCTCAGATAGTCCAGAAACTGGTCAATCACGTTTTCGCAAGCGAATTTACGGAAATAATTTGAATCTACCAAATTTTCCGCCGATTTTTCAGCTTTTTTAGTTTTCTTCGGCGGTTCTGAGCTGCTGCACATAGACGGCGTGCTCCATCTTGAGGCGCTTCAGCACAGAGGGTTTGTCGAACTGCTGACGGCGGCGAAGCTCCTTCACCACGCCAGTCTTCTCAAACTTTCTCTTGAACTTCTTGAGAGCCCTCTCAATGTTTTCGCCTTCTTTTACAGGTACAATAATCATAATGTTTTTGTTTAAGTGTTTGATAATTAGACATTAACGCATAATCTCTGCATAGCGCACAAGATTTGCGGGTGCAAAGGTACTCACTTTTTATGAAACAGCCAAAGATTTTTAACTTTTTTTGCGCTAAACCCGCTAAACCCAATTAAACCCAATTACGGGCAAGGGAGAAATGACTCTATTATTTCACATTTCCCCTTGATAAAAAATCAATAGTAGCAAGACGACCAGCACTGCTATTGCTATAACGGAATAGAACAGCACTTTGCTGACACCTCCATTGGAGGTGTCCAACTGCTTCTGAAGCGATTCTATCGTCTTGTTTGCACTGGCAAGGTTAGCCGTCATGGCTGCAATATTCTCGCTGGTTTTCTTATTGCTGGCAGTAAGTTCTGCCAACTGCTTCTGAAGCCCCTCGTTCTGTTTCTTGGCTTCCTCCAGCTGCTGCTTTTGCAGTTTCTGCCCTTCTTCCTGCGATTTCGTCAACTGCGCAATCTTCTCTTGCAGCCCCTTGTTCTGTTTGTTGGCAGCCTCAATCTGCGCGTCGTACTGTTTCTTGATGGTGTTGCGGAGAATGGCCATAGAGTCGTTCATCGACTTGTCCACACGCTCAATCATCTCTCGGAAGTAGTTGCCAAGGTCGGTTGGCGACACCACTACCTTGTCGGCCAGCGACTTGATGAAGAACTTCTCCGCCTCATGGCCGATGGCGCTGATAAACGGGGTGTTGAGCCTCGCCACCGTCTCAAGCACTGTGTAGTCGTCGAGGGCGTCCTGACCGCCACCGCCGCGGACGATGGCAATGGCAGCAAAGGAATCCATGTCGAGCTTTCGTAGAAGAGCAGCCAGCTCTGTACTCTTGCCAAAGGCCACCTTGTACTCTTCAAACTGGAAACGTGAGGACGCAATGCCTTTGGCTGCGTTGAAATCATCCAAGACAATGCTTGCCGTGGGCAGTACAAGCGCGATGACGGGCTTCTTCTGCTCGAAAAGCATCCGCTCAATGATGGCATCTACATTCTTCGTTTGTTGGCGTTTCATTTCCCACAGGGCATTACGCTTCACCTCCTGCTCGGAAACGGCCTGAGCCTGCACGATGTTCACGCGGGTGACACAGAGACACAAAATAATCGTGCCCTGCTGGCCTATTCTCCGCTCAATGGTTCCAGCCACATCGATAAGGTTGCCGTTCTTCAGCTCCTTGCGCTGTGCCTGCGTGGTCTTTATCGACATCTCGTCGGCCGTATTCTCGTCCCTTATCTTGTCGTAGAAGAATCCGCCATAGGGCTGTGCGGAAGCACTTTTCAGGAATATTCCTCTCAGGCACACCAGCTTTGCGCTGACACTTGTACGCGCCAGATAGTCGTTGAAGATACGCAGTATCTCCGACGGCTTGTAGAAACTGGTTGTTGCCAATGCTTTCTGCTCCTGACTGTCCATGCGATGAAATATTTACTGGTCTTTGCGTGGCAGGAGGTTCAGGCGTGCCCATCCGTAGATGCCAAGGAGTACGACGAACATGGTCTGGACGGCATGGACGATGAGGACGAAGTAGAGGGCCTGCTCTTCCTGCACGCCATAAAGCAGGAGCATGGTCTTGACGGCGAAGTGCCACGGGCCGGCACCGTTGGGCGTGGGTACTACCACTGCTATCGACCCGATAAGGAAGGTGACCAGGCCGCAGCCCACGCCGAGGTTTTCGGTAAAGGGGAAGCAGAAGAAGGTGAGGTAGTAGTGCAGGAAATAGCACACCCAGATTCCTAATGACAGCAGGATGAAGAGAGTCACGTGGCGTATGTGGCGCAGCGAGGCTATGCCCTCCCACACCGAGTGGAGCGTAGCCTTCACCTTATTATATATAGCGAGGTGGCGCAGCAGGATGTGCAACAGGACGACGACGGCCACGGCACACACCACCGTCACTAACCACCCTGCCCAGGAGAAGCCGCGCAGGATGGTGTCGAACGACACCCCGGTACGCTCGAAGAAAGTGCCAAAGATGCTCATCTCCAATAGGAATGCAAGCCCTGTTACCAGTACAATGATGAGCGAATCTACGGCACGCTCCGTCACAACCGTGCCCAAGGCCTTGGGAAACGACACGCCGTCCCACCGCTTGAGCACGCCACACCGCGTGAACTCACCGATACGCGGCACCACGAGCGACACGGCATAACTGACGAAGATAGAGTAGATGGACACCCGCGGGCGGGGATGCTCGTCGAGCGGCTCCAGCGTAAGTAGCCAGCGCCACCCGCGAAAGGTCTGAGCCAGGATGCAAAAGGGGAGCGAGAGCACCATCCACGTCCACGACATCTCGTGGAACAGCACATGGCGAACATGCTGGAAATCGAAGTCTCGATACATCCAGTAGAGGATGGCACCGCCCAGCAACAGCGGCAGTGAAACCTTGGCAATACGGCTGAACAGACTCTTACGCTCCATAGTCTATCACTGCCCGTACCACAGTCCATTGATTTCTGCTCCCTCGGCTAATGCGCTTGCCGCAACTGACAGCAGGAGCGCGAGGGAAAGGATTATCTTCATCATCGTATGTTTTAAGTTGTCATTATTTACAGGATGCAAAGGTACAAATAAAAAACGATAAAGAAGAAAAATACAGAAAAAATATCATTATCCTTCGTCGCCGAGCGCGCTCTCATAGAAAAAGCCGTTCTTTCTGTGAGAATAAGCCGTTCTTTCTCCTGGAATAAGCCGTTCTTTCTCCTGGAAAAAGCCGTTCTTTCTCCTGGAATAAGCCGTTCGGTTTTGGCTATAGCTGTTCAGGCGGTTTATAGGCAAAAGTAAGCCATAAAAAAAAGGCTCCGACAACTGCCGGAGCCTTCTTGTTGACAGGGTGCTGTTGTATAGGCGGATAGCCTTTACTTCACCAGGATCTTCTTGCCATTGACGACATAGATGCCGGCGGGCAGTCCCTGGAGCGTGGTGACAGCGGTACGCACCTTCATGCCCGAGACGGTGTAGACGTTGAAGGCGGCAGCATCGCCGATAATGTCCTCGATGCCGTCCTTCTCAGTGATGGTGAGGATACCTTGCACGTAGTTGAACGTGTAGTTCTTGGCCTCGCCGCCCGAGACGACGATAGGATATTCACCGGGTGCGCTGGTCTCGCTGGCTGCGGTAACTGCCACGGGCTTCTTGGTGAGCACGGCCTCAGTCTGGTTGTTCTTGAAGCCGCTGTAAGTGATGGTGAGCTCAGGATTGGGCTGGCCCTCCTCGCGATGGATGTCGTTGGCCTTAACGGTCAGCACTGCCTTGTCGACGTTGAGCATACCGGGCACATACTGCAAGGTGTAGTTTGTGGCGGCACCACCGGAGACGGAGATGACGTAGACGGCGGCATCGCTGGCCTTCGTGGCTGTGGTTGTGGCCGTAGGCTTGGCGGTGAGCACGGCGTCGGTTTCACCATTTTTGAAGCCGCTGTAGCTCACGGTCAGTGCGGGGTTCTCGTCGCCATACTCACGTGTGGCATCGTTGGCGGTGACGGTCAGCTTGGCTGCAGTGATGGTCAGCTTGCCGTTGACGAAGGTCACATTCTCGTTCTCCACGGAGCCCTTGGCGATGACGATGTCGTAGGTGCCCACAGGCGAGGTCTTCGTGGCGTCGCAGGTGATGCTCGGCGTTCCTCTGAGGATAGCCGATCCGCTCTGCTCGAACTCGAAGGTGGGATTCTCCTCGCCATACTCGCGGGTGTAGCTCTTGGCCGTAAGGGCCAGCGTGCCAGAGGTGATGGTCAGCGTACCGGTCGCATAGGTAAACGTGTAGTTCTTTGCGGAGCCGCCGCTGACGGTGATAGGATAGGTGCCGGGAGCACTGGCCTTCGTGGCGGTGGTAGTTGCCGTAGGCTTCGCGTCGAGCACGGCTTCAGTCTCGCCATTCTTCCATCCCGTGTAAGTGAGGGTAAACACTGGGTTGTCGGTATTCTCCATACGGGTCTTGTCATCAGCCTTGACCGTCAGCGGAGCAGGAGTGATGGTCAGCGTACCGGCCACTCCCACAACGTTGGCACCTGTGACGGTGCCTTGTGAGACGGTGATGGGATAGGTGCCCACAGGCGAAGTAGCCGTGGCGGAACACTTCAGTTCGGGGGTGCCGTTGAGCGTGGCCGAAGCGGTATAGGTGAGGGTGGGGTTGGCATCGCCATAGACACGGGTGATATTGTTGGCCGTGACAGTGACGTCGACCACCTGAGCCTCCTCATACTCCTTCTGCGTGACGAGCTTCATCTCGGCAGGTGCATTGCTGGGCACGAGGAGATAGGACGTGTTGTGGGGAATGTATTTCTTGCCATTCTCTACGCGGAGCGATGAGTCGGGAGCCTTAATGAAGCCAAGCGAACCGTTGCTCATCTTGCCCAGCACACGCATGGTGCTGGCATTGTACTCGAGACAATCGATATGCTTAATGTTGGTTGCAATGACATCATCAGGAGTCGAGCAGAAATAGACTCCGGAGAGCTGGTTGCCGCTGACGGGAGACACATTGGTGGTAAGGATGTCAAGGCGGTTATTCGTGGGCTGGTTAGAAGAGCACTTTATAAAAATTGGCGTAGCGCGGGGGACGTTGCCCTCAATCTTCTGATAGACAACAAGACCCTTTTCGGCATCTACCTTGGTGACATAAAATGCTTCCATGCCCGACGAAACGAACGAGAAGTTGAAGTCAGCATAGAAAGGCTTGTACCAATCGGAACCAACCTGCAACGTGGGCTTGATGCCGAAATAGTTGGTGGCATCGCTGCTGGAGATGGGCAATACGTTCCAACGGAAGGCCTTATTGGTGGCCGAGTAATTGTTGACGCCAACGCCGCCGAAATTGCCGAAAGAGTTATACTCATAGAGGTATTTCGTTACGCCGGCCATGCTGGCGTAAGCGGAGTAAGTGCCATCTTCATTCTTTTGCAGCTGAAAAACGTGCTGCACAAGAGCATATGCACCAGTGCCTTGTGACTGAAGGTCATACTTGTTTACACCTTTGAAATCAGCATAAATCACCGAACCGGGATTGGTCAGCACGTCATCCTCACTATAGTCTAACGTTCGCAGAGCTCCTGTATCAGCATCACCAGAAGCTATTGTTATTGCACCGTAGTTATCTGTGATGGTGATGTAGCGCTGGCTTTTTGCGTTCTGAACACGATAATAACCCGATGGTGGAAGGCTCTGTGCAAAAAGGGTTAAGGAGAGTGTGGTCAAAGCCACAGACAAAAACAATCTTTTCATAAATAAATTCCAATACTATCTCTATTTCCTGCTTTTCAAAAAAATTCCCCTCCTGTTTTTGAAATAGGAGGGGAACTCGTTATTCTCAGTTATCCTCGCTTGAATTATTCAGCGATACAGATAGTCACGCGGTTCTTGTCGTTCTCAGCGAACGGCTGAACGGTGTCGCCCTTTGAATCGTAGGTGATGCGGCTCTCGGGAATGTTGTAGGTCTTCACCAGCATATCCTTCACAGCTGTTGCACGACCAGCGGCCAGGCGAGCGTTGATAGTGGCGTTACCAGTACCCTTATCAGCATAACCGGTCATGACGACCTTTGCATCGGGATTCTCGGTCAGGTAGTTGGCGATGTCAGCCACCTTGGCGGTCTCTGTGGGACGAATCTTCGTAGAGTTAATCTTGAAGAAGATGTCGCGGCGCAGCGGAGCGGTCTTAATGATGGTCTGGGGCTTGCCAGGAACCTCCACAATCTTCTCCACAATCTTGTCCACATAACGAATCTCGGGCTCTACGGGCGGGATGATGCGGGTGGTGTAGGTCGGGCCGAGGTTCATCTTCACACCAGCAAGTGCGTTGAAGTACCAGTCGGCGTTGCCAGCCTTCTTCGAGTTGTAATTGTCGTTGAGGACGTTGGCGTTGACTTCGATACCAGCGCTGAAGCGGTCGTTGATGCGGAAGTCACCTATAAGACCAGCACGGCCTGTGATATTAAACTTCGTGTCTTCCCAAACATATTCCAAGTTCTGGTCAGGTTCATAAGGCAGCTTTTTGCCGCCACGTCCCTCTCTCAGCCACTTGTTCATACTTCTGTTGGTTTCAATAGCCTCATCGTTGTCCCAAGCAATGTTGGCACCGACACCGATGAATCCTGTCAGCGTGAAGAGGCGCTGAGGCTTGAAACCGAAGAATGCGTTGGAGAGATTAGCAGTCAGTTCCAGTGAGGGAGCCACATAGTTCCACTTCCACTCGCCCCTAAAGGTCTTAGGTGCAGGTCTGGTAGGATCTGTGCTCTGGTCAAGTTCGATACCGGCTTTGCTGCTCCATGCATTGACGGAGAGGCGTGCACCGAGAACCTTGTTGAAGTTATAACCAGCAGCAGCCTGGATGTTGTAGTGGTTCAGGTCACCGAAATCCAGCTCACCGAGTGTGTACTGCAGACCCAGGGGCTGAATCTGTACATACCAGTGGGGATTGAAGTCGTATTCGGTAGTGCCCTGCTGCTGGGCCTGGGCCTGTGCTGAAAGCACGCCCAGGAACAGCAGTCCAGACAATATAATCTTTTTCATATTCTTCTGTATCATTTAGTTAAAAACTCGCTTAAGATTTAGAACTGAACATAGAATTTCTGACGGGCTTGATAACCACGATAGTCGACAGCAGCGTAGCTGATCTCGTAGATGTAGCCGGCCTGGCCATTGACGGTCACAGGAGTGTCGCCAGAGATAACCTGGTTCATGTTGTTTCCAGCAGCAGCGGCAGCCTTTGCAGCGGCATCGCTAACAGCAGCACCGGTAGCAGCGTCATAGACGTTCGAGATAGCGATGTACTTCTTGAAGGCGGGAGCCACGTACTCTGCAGAGTTCGAAGTCGGGAAGAGCTTTGTGCTGGAGGTAATTGTTGTAGGAGCATTGGCAATCTGGCTGACGAATGTCCATCCCTTGCTTGTGTCATGAGCAACGAGGTTGATGTCGAACAGCTCATAAATCCTGACGTAGCCGTTGATCTTTGTGAATGCATCCTCTACGTATGCCTTCATGGAGTTGATCATGTCGGTCTTGGCAGTCTCGATGGACTTCTTCCATGCGTGAGGCAGTGCATCGTTCAGAATCCAAGCAATCTCGACACTTACGTTGTGACCACTCTTGACAGATTCAAGTGTAGCATCCTTGACGAAGTTATCCCAGTCTTGTGCTTCCTTAGCGCTCTGGTCGAAATTGATCGTAACCTCAAACTTTCTCATAACGCCATTAAGAGTTGAAGTGAAAGTAATGATGGCCTGATCCTTCTTGAGTGCCTCCACAGTCTCGAATGAGAATTGGCCTGCGTCAATTGCTCTCTGTACCTCCTCGTTGATATCGGGGAAGTGAATCTTAATCTGTGAGATGATCTTCTCAATCCACTTGTTGATGAAGTTCTTTCCGGGGAGTCCCTTCTTGAAGCGATCCTGGTTCAGTGTATTGAACGAGAGGGGCTTCACGACTGCTGCGCCGAGAGAGAAGTCAGAAATGACGCTCTTCTCATTGCCCTCTGAGTCGGTCCATGTGGCCTTCAGTGCATTTGCTTCAACTCTGTTGTCGACCGAGTTGTACAAATCAGCGATAAGGCTAACAACGTCGCTCTTTGACTTGTTCTTGAGAGCAGCCTTTGCGCGATCCAGGAGATCATCGACAGTAACGAGCGAGTTGACGGCAATCTTGTTGATGCTGCCAGCATCTATGCTAGCCTCTGCCTCGTAGAAGCCAACGCCAGCACGTGTGCTACGGTCGTAACCGAAGGTGAGGAGCTTGTCGCTGGTCTTGATGGGGGTAAGAGTAACTGGCGACTCTTCGCCCTTGCTGTTGATGATAGTAACAGTCTTACCGGAGAAGTCGGTAGAAGAGGGGTTGATGTTCATGTATACGCGACCCAGGTTGAGCGGTCCTTCTGCGGGAACACCCTCAGAGCTGCTATAGAACTTGTATCCGGGAACTGACTTGAAGTCTGCTCCGCCATTGGTCATGACAGCAACTTCTTCAGCGGTGAACATCTCGTCGGGGTCAACCCACTTAGGCAGGTCAACGGTTGGGAACTCAAATGCATGGTCAAGCTCATTGTAGTAGTAGCTCATGAGCAGGTTGCTGTGTACGTTGAACGGAATGTTGAGGTAACCGATGACGGGGTTCTCAGTAGCCTGAATCTGAATGCCGTAGATCTGGTTGTCGATGTCGGCCTTGAGGTCCTTGATGGCATCCTCAAGATCCTCGATGGCATCTTCAAGATCGTCGGCCTTCTTTTCAAGTTTGTCAACATCATCGTCCAAACCATCAACCTTGTCTTTCATGTCGCCGCAGGTGCAGTTATCGGTGACGATTTTGCTGAGTTTGTCATACAGGTCAGCGATTGCAGCATCATGCTCTACATCCTTACCCTCAAGATCCTTGACCTTGCCCTCAAGAGTCTTGACTCTGTCTTCAAGAGCCTCTGCAATCTTCTTAGCGGCGTCAGCGGCTTCCTTAGCCATTGCGGCGTCGTTCTCAGCCTTCTTCAGGCGCTCCTCGAGGTCCTTCGGGCACTCGCATCCTGAGCCAACAAGCTTCTTCATTTCCTCAAGAAGTTTCTCAGCCTTGTCTGCGGCATCCTCAGCCTTCTTCTGAGCGTCTTCAGCCTTCTTGGCAGCGTCCTCTGCTTTCTTAATGGATTCAGCAAGGTCTTCCTGGAGCTTCTTTGCAATCTCGCAAGCTTCCTGAGCCATATAGAATGCGTTCAGTGCGAGCTGCTCGGCGTTCGAAGCCTTTGCGTTAGCGGCCTCGGCAGCGAGAACAGCCTCAGTAGCCTTCTTGAGGGCCTGCTGAGCAAGCTCCTTAGCCTCGTCGGAGACGGCGATAGCCTGATTCAGGATAATCTCAATCTTGGTGTTCCACTCTTTCTGAATCTCGATGATCTGCTCCTGGAGCTTCAGAATCTGGTCGCCCTGGAGGCTGACCACGTTCGACAGTGAGTCGAAGTTCTGCTCGAGCAGGGTGATGCGGAGTCCGTATCCGTCGATGACGGCGCAGAGGCTGTCTACGCGGATGTTGATGTTGGCAATCTCTTCGGGCAGTCCAGCGACGGCTTCCTGCAGCAGCTTGATAGCATCCCAAAGTGACTGGGGATTGAACTCCTCGGGCCAATCTGTGGGCAGCTTGCCGACGAGGTCCTCAAGTGCCTTGATTCTCTCTTCGTTTTCCTTACCAAGATTCCAGGCGTCGTTAGCCTTTCCGAGAGCATCGGTAGCAGCCTGGTTGGCCTTGTCAATTGCTGTCCAAAGAGCAGCGAGGTCGTCCTTGGTAGCCATGTTCTCCATGCTCTTCTCGATATTGCCAATTCTGTCCTTCAAATCCTTGATGGCATTGTCAATGTCGATCTTCCATGTCTGATAGTTAGTAACGAACTGGTTGTACTCGTTAATCGTAACATAGGTCTTAGCTGCCTCTTCCTTGGTGAGGTAGTTCTTGAGCGTTGCGTTGAGCTCGTCGTAGGTGACGTGCTTCTTTGCGGCCTCCTCGAGAGCTGCAAGAGCCTGTTTGAGGTTGTCGACCTGCTTCTGCAGTGTTTCGCGGAGCGAAACCTCATTGGAGATTCTGTTCCTAAGGTCTACGTAAGCGTCCTCGTCGTAGTCCTTACAAGAAACAAACGTTCCCAAGGATGACGCAATCAGCGCCACCATGAGAAAAGCATTCAGAATTTTCTTTTTCATTTGAACTTAAATTATTAATTAGACATTGATTAGTGTATAGTATCTCTCACGTATATATATAATTATTGTATAGACATTACTGCCATTTTACTACGTTTTTCCCCTCTTTTCAGCATAGACACTTCTATCCTTCTCCATCATTTAACATCTAAATCTACAAAATCCGCAGCAAAATTAAGACTTTTTTTAGAAACCTCCAAATAAAATGCACTTTTTTTTTCATTTTAGGCTATTTTTTACCTAACTTTTTGGTTTTACTCGATTTTTTTTAGTAACTTTGTGGCGAAAAACCACATTATTGATGAAAAACGCGGAAGAAGGGACCAAAAAGAAAGAACGGCTCTTTCAATCTGAAAGAACGGCTTTCTCTATTTGAAAGAACGGCTCTTTCAATCTGAAAGAACGGCTTATTCTCCAGAGGGGTTTCCGGAAGGCTTTTCCGAAGCGCTTGGAAGTGCATATAAATGATTACTAAACCTATTATAACATGAGAAAAGACTTTAAACTATTTGTGGCTCTGATGCTGTGTTCCTCTCCGGCGCTTGGTCAGGAGGTGGACTCCCTTGCCCGCGACAGCGAGGGTGAACAGGCGTTCTCCTTCACGGAGGCACAGCTGGGCAGTTCCGATGATGAGGACCAAAGTGTGTCCGTCATCAGCTCGAACCGCAACGCCTACGCCAGCGAGGTGGGCTACCGGTTCTCACCTGCGCGGTTCAAGTACCGTGCCTACGGGTCGAAGTACAACGACATCTACATCAACGGTAACCCTGTCAACGATGCAGAGCGCGGCGAGTTCCGCTACAGCTTCGTGGGCGGTCTGAACAACCAGACGCGCTCGCAGGAGTCGGCACTGCCCTTCGAGGACGCCATCTTCATGATGACGGGCATGGGCGGGTCGAACAACTACAACTTCCGCCCGTCGTCGATGCCTACAGGCCAGCGAGCATCACTCGCCGGAGCCAACCGTAATTATAATGTACGCGCTATGTACACTTATAATACGGGTGTGATGAACAACGGCTGGGCACTCTCCGGCAGCCTCACCTACCGCTGGGGACAAGGTCTGGGCTTCGTTGACGGCACGTCGTACAACGCACTAAGCTATTACCTCGGCGCCGAGAAGATGCTCAACGACCAGCACTCGCTCTCACTCGTCACCTGGGGCAACCCAACGGAGCGCGGCACGCAGGCCGCCTCGACCGACGAGATGTACTGGATAGCCAATGACCGCCTGTACAACTCGGTCTGGGGCTATCAGGACGGCAAGAAGCGAAACTCGCGTATCGTCAAGGACTTCGCCCCGGCTGCGATGTTGACGTGGGACTGGAAGATTGACGAGAGCTCTAAGCTCTCCACGAGCCTCCTGGGCAAGTATTCCATGTATAGCAGCTCACGCCTGAACTACAACAACTCCAGTAATCCCGCTCCTGACTACTACAGCGGCATGCCAAGCTATTATTTCGACGTGTGGGCACCCTACGACGGAGACCGCGACGAGGCGGCCATGCGCAACTGGCAAGCTGCCTACGACTACCTCTCGGCATCGAAAGAGAACCGACAAGTACAGTGGGACCGCATGTACTATGCCAACCGCATGGCCACGCTGCAGGGCAGCGACGCCATGTACTACCTACAGCGCTATCACGACGATCAGCTCTCGCTTTCGCTGGCCAGCTATCTGGAGAAGTCCCTGGGACGTAGCACACAGCTGCACGCCGGACTGCAGCTGTCGACCAACAAGGGTATGCACTATCAGACGATGGACGACCTGCTCGGCGCAAAATCGTTCCACAACATCAACACCTACGTGGTGAAAAACTACGGAGAGGGCGGACAGGAGGCTCAGTACGACCTGAACAAACCCAACCAGGAGGTTCGTGAAGGAGACATCTTCGGCTATGACTACAACATCTTCGTGAACAAGGCCCAGGCCTGGGCAGGAGTCTCTTCCGACTTGAGCAGGTTCCATCTTTTTGCCAACGGTCGCATCAGCGGCACTACGATGCAGCGTGAGGGTCTCATGCGCAACGGTCTGGCCCCTGAGAACTCCTATGGCAAGAGCGGAACGGCGCGTTTCCTCGATGGAGGTGTGAAGGTGGGCAATCATATCAATCTGGGCCATGGACACGCTGTCATGCTCGGCGTGGGCTATGAGCTGAAGACCCCGGCACCACGCACCGCCTTCCAGGCCGCACAGGTGAACAACGACTTCGTGCGCGGGCTGAAGAACGAGAAGGTATTCTCAGCCGAAGCCGGATACCAGCTGTCGAACTCGCTCCTGAAGCTGAACATCAACGCCTACTACAGCCACATCGACAATGTCACCGAGCAGTCGATGTACTACATGGACGACAAGCGCTCGTTCACATACGTCTCCCTCACCGGCATTGAGAAGGAATACTACGGCGTAGAGGTGGGCCTGAACCTAAAGGTGACCGACTGGCTTAACATCAAGGGTCTGGCCACGGTGAGTGAGGCCAAGTATGTGAACAATGCCGACGTGGCATACATGCTCTCCGAGGACGGCCGCACTTATTACGACCGCGTACACAGCGAGGGCATACGAGAGGGATGCACCCCACTCTCTGCTTTCAGCATTGACCTGGCCTATCACGCCAACTACTGGTACATCGACCTCATCGGCAACTACTACGACCGCATCTACCTCTACTACACCCCCGTGACGCGCTATGAGGGCCGACTGAAATACAACAACGAGGGTACAGAGAAGGACTACAGCGTGTTGCCACCGCAGGCCAAGGGCAACGGCGGATTCATGCTCGATGCATCCATCGGCCGCAGCTACAACCTGAGCAACGGAAACCGTCTGGGGTTCAACCTCATGCTGACCAACATCCTTAACAACATGAGCATCGTGACCGGCGGACGTGAGCAGAGCCGTACCGACGTCGACGAGAACGGCGAGTCGATACGCACCTACTCCTTCCAGAACAGCCCCTATAAGTTCTATGCCAACGGCATCAACGGCATGTTTATTCTGACTTATTACTTCTAACCTAATATATATAAATATGTATACCATAATATATTATAAGGCCCTGCGGGCGCTTTCACTCGCCTTGTTCCTCAGCGTAGCCCTCACGTCGTGTCAGAAAGACTGGGACGAGCCCAGCTTTAGCCAACCGCCGTTTGGCAACAGTAGCATCAGCGACGAGGGCATCATCAGCATCGCCGAGTTGAAGACCATGTACCCCAACGTCTTTGCCTCGACCGACCAGAACAAGCAGATAACAGAGAATATCAAGATACGCGGACGCGTGACTGGCAACGACCTGGGTTCGAACCTCTACAAACAGTTCACCATGCAGGACGAGACGGGAGCCATCATCGTGGCCGTCAACCAGAGCGGCATGCACGGATTTCTGGCCGAGGGACAGGAAATCGTCATCGACCTGAAAGACCTCTTCATCGGCGGATACCGCAGACAGCCGGAGATAGGACAGCCCTACAACGGCAATGGAATAGGCCGAATGAACAAGGAACTCTTCCAGAAACACTACAAATATGTGGGCACGCCCGACGCCACGGTCATCCAGCCAATAGAAATGACGGCTGACGAGCTGAAGAACTGGGACAAAGACGAGAACTGCGCAAAGCTCATCAAGCTGAAAGACGTATCGTTCGTTCCCGTCGACGGTCTCGGCACCTTCGCCCCCGACACCACGGTAGATAAGACCGTCTCGCTCATCGGCGGATGCGTGAACCGCGCCATCAACGAGATTCCTGAGTCGCAGTTCGTCGTACGAACCAGCACCTACGCCAAGTTCGCAGCCCGTAAGCTGCCCTACGACAACGTGAACAAACGGCCAGCCAAGTGCAACCTCACCGGCATAGCCACACGATTCAACAATACCTGGCAGTTGCTCATACGCAAGGAAAGCGACATCGAGGTGATTGAATAACAAAACCACAGATTACACAAGAATATACAGACAAAGAACAAATTAATAAATACAGATATGAAAAAGATTTTCAGCAAATTAATGTTGGTGGCCCTGGCGGCCCTGACATTCGTGGCCTGTGAGGATGTACCCGAACCTTACGACATTCCAGGCACGGGCACAAACATCCCGGGAACATCTACAGAAATTGAGGGCGGTACGGGAACAGGAACCGTCACTGACCCCTTCAATGCTATTGCGGCCATCAACTTCGGCAAGCAACTGGCATCAGGCGAGGAGACCGACAGGTACTACTACATCAAAGGCAAGGTCGTCTCCATCAAGGAGGAGTTCACCACGCAGTTCGGAAACGGAACTTTCTACATCTCTGCCGACGGCACGGCCAAGAACCAGTTCTATGCCTACCGCGTGCAATACCTTGGCAACCAGAAGTTTGCCAGTGGCGACGAGCAAATCAAGGTAGGTGACGAGGTCATTGTCTGCGGCATCATCACCAACTACAACGGCACCATCGAGACCGCACAGAACAAGGGCTTCCTCTACTCGCTCAACGGCGTGAACCGTGGTGGCGAGCCCAAAGACCCGACACCGATGGCAGAGCCTACCGGCGACGGAACGAAGGACAATCCATACAACGTGTCGGGTGTGCTTAAATACATCGCTACGCTGGGCAGCGACGTGGAATCGCAAAACCAGATATACGTCAAGGGTAAAGTTTCACAGATTAAGGAGGAGTTCAATACGCAGTTTGGCAACGGAACCTTCTACATCAGCGATGACGGCGAGGCCAGCAACGAGTTCTATGCCTTCCGTGTGAAGTATCTGGGCAACAAGGCCTTTGCCAACGGCGACACACAAATCCAGAAGGGCGACGAGGTCATCATCTGCGGTAACGTGGTGAACTTCAAGGGCAACACTCCCGAGACAGTACAGTACAAGGCTTACCTCTACTCGCTCAACGGTGACACAGGAAACAGCACACCCATAGGCGAGCCTAAGGGTAGCGGAACGCTGGAAGACCCCTACAACATTCCCGGCGTCCTCAACTTCATTGCCACGCTGGGCAGCGACAAGGAGAGCAGTACGGTCTACGTAAAGGGTAAGATTTCCACCATCAAGGAACAGTACGGCACGCAGTTCGGTAACGGAACGTTCTACATCAGCGACGACGGCGAGGCCAGCAACGAGTTCTACGTCTACCGCGCTCTCTACTTAGGCAACAAGCCCTATGCCAACGGCGACACGCAAATCAAGAAGGGCGACGAGGTCATCATCTGCGGAAGCGTGGTCAATTTCCACGGCAACACCCCGGAGACCGCGCAGAACAAGGCCTACCTCTACTCGCTCAACGGCAAGACCGAAGGCGGCGGCACAACACCACAGCCCAGCGGCGAGGCTAAGGGCGACGGCACAGAGGCCAACCCCTTCAACAGCGTGGCTGCCAATGCCTTTGCCAGCGCTTTGGCTTCCGGCGCCGAGAGCGACCGCGACGTCTACATCGCCGGCAAGGTGGTCGCCATCAAGGAGCAATTCGGCACACAGTTCGGCAACGCAACGTTCTGGATTAGCGACGACGGCACCTCGACCGACCAGTTCCTCGTTTACCGCGCCCTCTACCTGGGCAACGTGAACTACACTAGCGGCGACCTGCTGCAGAAGGGCGACGACGTGGTCATCTGTGGCCGCCTGACCAACTACATGGGCAACACCCCGGAGACTGCGCAAGGCAAAGCCTGGCTCGTGTCGATGAAGCACAACGAGAGCGAGACCCCACAGGGAGGCGGCGGTGAAGTGAGCGGCAACACCATCACCGTAGACATCCCGACCATGGGCTATGAAAATGAACAGGCTGTGACTACGGTGACACTCACCGACGGCACCACGCTTACCTTCGGTGCCGGCACCAACAGGAACGCTCCGAAGTACTACAACAGCGGCACCGCCATCCGCATGTATCCCACTAACACGCTCGCCGTAAGGGCTGCCGGCGGGAAGACACTTGCCAGCATCGTCCTCACCTGCTCGGCCAACAATGCCGAGGGTAACGTGACGGCATCGCCCGGCACGATTGCCGTCAACGGCATGGACGTGACCGTCAGCGGCATTAACGCCGGCTCGACCACCATCACCAATGCCCATACGGGAACGGGTGCCGCCTCGCAGCTGCGCATCGGCAAGATGGTCATCACATACGCCGAATAAGCTGATAGCTATATGTGTCAACAAGTCAAAGACCGCCTTTCCCGTGTCGCTTCATACACTATCCTGCCTGATTGACGCTGCAAAGGTACGGCAAAAAGACGCTCCCGCAAAGAAAGCCACCGCCCGGTGGGACTTTGCGGGAGTTTTTGTGGGAGTTTCTGAAAAAACTTTCGTACCTTTGCACCTGATTTCGCGTTCTAAGCTATCCTCCATGCACTATGAACTATAAACTATACACTATATTAACCGTCACCCTCCTGCTCCTCGCCGCCTGCAACGGCGGACAGTCACAGCACATGCGCGACGAGTTGGCCGTCCTCCAGGCCATGAACCAGGCCGACAGCGTCCTCACCGACGATTCGCTGGCCCAGGCCCTCGCCGACTGGTTCGACCGCCACGGCACTCCTAACGAGCAGATGGAGGCCCACTACCTCCTCGGTCGAACTCATGCCGACCGCGGCGAGGCCCCAGCCGCACTCACCGCCTACCACGAAGCCATAGAGCGCGCCGACACCACAGCCACCGACTGCGACTACCGCCAACTGAGCCGGGTGTATGCACAGATGGCAGACATCTTCTATTACCAGAATCTCATTGACGACCAGACCTGGAGTCTGAACCAGTCCATAGCATGCGCATATAAGGCAGAAGACACCATTACAGCACTGAATGAGTATGCCCAGAAGATGCTTGTATACATAAGGAAACAAGAGCACGACTCGGTGATTTCCGTTTTCAACCATGTCTATGACCAGTTTGCAGCATTGGGGTATGAGGACATGGCTTCACGTTACTTTTGTGGTGCTTTTGGGAGTATGAACGAAAAGAAAGATTATTCTTCCGCCAGATTGTACATGGAAAAATATGAACGTCTGTCAGGATATTTTGATGCGTCAGGAAATATTGAAGATGGAAGGGAAATATACTATTACTATAAAGGCAACTACTTTTTTAGTATCCAACAATACGATTCTGCCTATTATTATTATCGCAAAGAACTGTCAGAGGGAAAGGATTTCAACAACCAAAATGCCGCTTCCAGAGGCCTTGCATTGCTTTACAGCCAAATGGGGATACCCGATTCTGCCGCAAAATACGCTCTCTACAGCTATGCAATGAACGACTCTGTATATGCCCAGATGGCTACTTCTGAAGTTGAGAAAACAGCCAGCATATACAACTACAGCCGCCATAGGGAGACAGCTCTAAGAGAAAAGGCCAGAGCAGACCGTGAAGGCAAAAAAGCAATTCTTTTCATTACAGTCTCCGTCATTCTGCTAATACTTTTTATTGCTGCCATTGTCGTATTCAGGATGAAGAGAGGCCATGAAAAGGAACGATATCAGGAACAACTAGAAAAGCTTGTAGAGACCCAGTCAGAGATTACGCTCTTGAAAGAACAAATAACAGAGAACAAAAGCATCATCGATGATTATCACGACAAAGAGCAGCATTTCGCCCAGCTCAGTGAGAAGATCTGCCTTTTAGAAGCACAGAACAACAAACTCTCAGAAAGACTGGAGGAAAAGGAGAAGGCCTTACAGAAAGCGAAAGACAGCCTGAACAAGATCCCGCAGGTAAGGAACCGCTCACTAAAGAAGGCCAACGAAAGACTGAAAAAATCAGAAGTCTATGATGAACTCCTTTCCGTCATCGACAGGAAAGAGCAAATGTCAGAACTGTTATGGCACAAAATTCATAAGATGTCCATTGACATATTTCCGGGATTCTACAATCTCATTTCATCAAAGGCTCAGTTCCTGAACAAGAACGAATACCGTTGCTGTTTCCTGCTGCGGCTGAACGTCAGCGCATCGGAAATAAGCAACATGCTTGGTGTCGTTCCATCATACGTCACAAAGATGTGCAATAACATTTCAAGACTTTATTTTGACAAAGGACACAATTCCAAGGAACTTACAAAAATTTTTTCCGATATTTGTTAATCTTCAAAAAGCCCGATGAAATGGGGAAAGAACGCAAAAAATGGATTTTCGGTGAATTTCTTATACACCTGGTCTTAACATCTGATTTCCTGCATATTACAGCATTTTCGTATAGGTGAAAAACAGGTGAAACAGAAAAATGTAAGAATTCTTGGAGGCAAAGCGTAAACAGACTACCTTTGCTTCCGATTTATAATGATTTTGAGGTGAAATTAGGGGCAGAGCTGGAGATTGAAGTAAATCCATGATTTTTCTGTTAAAACCCTTTGTGATTTGACGGTTTCTTCTTATCTTTGCGGATGACAAATCAATAAAATATAAAAAGCTATGAAAAAAAGACAATTACTTCTATTGATTGCAACAGTTTATATGCTGTCACTCAAAGCCCAGGACGGGACTTTGCCTATGTTGGAGAAAGGCAGGATTTGGAACACCATGAGTCTGCATCCAGGAATGAACCCAAGTTACACAAACCTTTATGGTCAACCATGTGAAGGGAACCCACACACGTATAAGATTGACGGCGACACTATAATCAATGGGAAAACATATAAGAAATTTCTAGTGGATGGTTCACATATAGACATCTTCATGCGTCAGGAAGATTCCCGCATCTATAAATATGATCCTAATTCTTACCCTCCCGAATGGCCGAATCCCGAAGAGCTTGCTTATGATTTCGGTATTCAAGAGCGTGATACCATCTACTATCCCTCTTATGGATTCTCACTGGTGGCAGACCATGTTGACACCATCACTGTGGACGGTATCAGCCGTCGCCGACTGACCATGAACGTCATCACTGAAACGTTTGATACAGAAAGGCTGGCTGATGTCTGGGTAGAGGGCATCGGCGGCGCGGCGACATCCCCGTGTTTTTTCTGGGGGGCATGGGAGACGAGCACATCTGGCATGATGAGAAGCTGCATCCAGGACGAACGTGCGCTGTTCTCATGGGATGACTTCTTTGCATCAAGCATCATCAGTTCCCTGTTACAACCGAGTAAAGATATCTTTGAGACAAAACAGCTGGAATCATCGTCTGGCATTTACGACTTACAAGGCCGATACCTTCCGAACAAGCTACAGAAAGGAGTGTATATAAAGGATGGCAGGAAATACGTGAAATAGCTCTGCTCCGCAGAATCTGGAATATTTGCACTCCGCCGGAACTGAGTATAAGGACCTGCAGTCCTGAAAAAGGGGCATTACAAATGCCTATATTCATTGGGGCTGGATTGCAAATCCAGACCAACGGGGTAATCAGATTATCACATGAAACAAAGTATCTTTTTCTTCCTTTTCTTTTCCATTTCTTACATGTATGGGCAAGGCGCTCAAATGTTGAATGAAGGCCGCAAATGGGTATGTGAAGAAAGCTATTTCTTCTTAGAGAACAGCCCGGTTAAACGATACCTTCAAGAAATCGCCGGCGACACCATTATAGGAGGCTTTACCTATAAGAAAATACTTACAGACGGTGTATACTGTGCAGCGTTGAGGCAAGACGGTGAAAAAATCTATATGCAGCTTGACGATGACGGTGTTGATGAAAGGCTGCTCTATGACTTTGGTTTGAAAATCGGAGATATGTTCGGTGCTCTTGAAGGAGAGCAACTGCAACTTCTTGTCATTGACACAATAGAGGTGAACGATGTAAGGTACAAGAGAATGAAATTCTGGAAACCAGAACGTTATGCGCAATCAGAAGGCAAGATTGACACGAACGGTTGGAATGAATGTTGGATTGAAGGCATTGGCAGCAGCCATGGGCCAATCAATTTTAATGGCTTTCTTGTGTTGGGTCCTGAAAACCGCATGCAGGAATGTTGGTATGACGGACATATCATTCTCTCCTATTCCGATTTCAAAATTCCACCAACAGAAGGCACAGAAACTTGCTTTATGCAGTGCGCCACGCCCACCATCGCCTACGCCGGCGAGCGGTTGGTGTTCAGCTGCGAGACGCCGGGGGCGGAGTGTGTCTATGAAATCAAGTGCGCTGACGAGGGCAGCGGGCGCGGCAGCGAGGTGAGCCTCAGCCGGACGTATGAGATTCGCGTCCACGCCACGCTCGACGGCTGGCAGGACAGCGACGTGGCCGTGGCCACCATCGGCTGGCGCGACGGGCGGCCCGTGATGGAGGGTTTCAGCAGCGTCACGCTGGACGGCGACGGTAGCTGCGACGTGAACGGTGACGGCACCGTCGACGTGGCCGACATCGCGAAGATTATTGACAGCATGGCTAAGTAGAATACCCTGCCGCTCCGCAGGATTTGCAATCCTGCGGAAGTGAATATAAGGACTTGCAGTCCTGAAAAGGCGCATTATAAATGCCCCGCTCCGCGGAACTGAATATTAGCATTTGCAATGCGATAGACCCACAGAGTGACAAAAGCGAAATGGACGGTATAGGCGGATTGAAAATCCTTATATTCACTGCGGCCGGATTGCAAATCCGACCGAGCGGAGATTAGAACGAATTGACTAAAACCTAAGAATATGAAACGTGTTATGCTATTTTTCAATGCATCGTCCCTCCTGCTCCTACTGTCAGGGGCGACGGCGGACATCTATGCGCAGTCGGAGTCTATGCCTTTCGTACAGGAAGGCAAGCAGTGGAACTATGTCGACGATGACGGCAATCCATTCTCATACGCCATCGATGGCGACACGGCCATTAATGGAAAGGAGTATAAGAAAGTGTACTATCAAACCGCTGCAGAGAGAAGGTACCAGTGTGCAGTAAGGGAGGAGGGCAAGTTCGTCTACTCCGTTCCCAATGGCTATAACGACGAGAGGGTCTTGTGTATCTTCGATGTCCGGGAATATGTCGAGCAGTCGTCGGCTAACAACATGACGGTTTATAAGGTTAGCCGATTTGCCCCTGTCCGTTCTGTAACGGGACGTCTGCATAAGGTGTTCTGTGCAAATATTACCTATAAAGACGGCCAAAGGCTTGTTTATGATTCAAGGATATGGTATGAGGGCGTTGGGGCTCCCGAGAGTAACCATCTTTTGCTATTCTTTGAGACTGAAGACAACCATTCCAATGAATTCCGCTCCGGTGATTTCCTCAATTGCAGTGTCAATGGTGAGGTTATCTTCACCGATGACGACAAACTCAATTTTGTTGAGGATTATTATGACAAGCAGTGTGCCACGCCTACCATCGCCTACAACAACGGCCGTCTGGTGTTCAGCTGCGAGACGCCGGGGGCAGAGTGCGTCTATGAGATAAAGTGCACAGACAGCGGCAGCGGACGCGGCGGCGAGGTGAGCCTCGGCCGGACTTACGAGATTCGCGTCCATGCCACCCTCGACGGCTGGCAGGACAGCGACGTGGCCGTGGCCACCATTGGCTGGCGCAACGGGCGGCCGGTGATGGAAGGCTTCAGCAGCGTCACGCTGGACGGCGACGGCAGCGCCGACGTGAACGGCGACGGCACCGTCGACGTGGCCGACATTGCGAAAATTATCGACAGCATGGCTAAGTAGAATACCCTGCCGCTCCGCAGGATTTGCAATCCTGCGGAAGTGAATATAAGGACTTGCAGTCCTGGAAAAACGGCATTACAAATGCCTATATCCACTGCGGCTGGATTGCAAATCCAGCCGAGCGAAGTGACAACCTGCATGAATTACGACGGCAGCTACATCTTTTTGTAGCTGCCGTCGCTTTTGTTCAGATATCTGAAATAAGAGGCTATCCGTAGAATTCCTTATACCATTCGGCGAAGGCGCGGAGTCCGTCGCGCAGTGACGTGCAGGGTTTGAAGCCGTAGTCGCGCTCCAAGGCAGAGGTGTCGGCAAAGGTCGTGGGCACGTCGCCGGGCTGCATAGGCACGAGCTTCTTGTGAGCCTCGAAGTCGTAGTCTTCGGGCAGCACCTTGGCACGGATAAGCTCCTGCTGGAGGATGTCCACGAAGTTCAGCAGGTTCTCCGGCTGGTTGTTGCCGATGTTATACACGGCGTAGGGCGGCAGGGGCAATCCATCCTCACCCTGTTTCTTCTCGGGTGCTCCCTGCATGACGCGCACCACGCCCTCCACAATATCGTCGACGTAGGTAAAGTCGCGCATGCAATTGCCGTAGTTAAATATCTGGATGGTCTCTCCCTTGCGCAGCTTGTTCGTGAAACCGAAGTAGGCCATGTCGGGACGTCCGGCAGGGCCATAGACGGTGAAGAAGCGGAGTCCTGTCGAGGGGATGTTGTAGAGCTTGGAATAGGCATGGGCCATCAGTTCGTTGCTCTTCTTCGTGGCAGCATAGAGGCTGACGGGGTTGTCCACCTTGTCGTCCGTGGAATAAGGCACCTTCTTGTTCGAGCCATAGACGCTCGACGAGGAGGCGTAGACCAGATGCTCCACGGGCCAGTTGCGGCAGGCCTCGAGGATGTTGTAGAAACCTATCAGATTGCTCTGGATGTAGGCATCGGGATTGGTGATGGAGTAGCGCACGCCGGCCTGTGCAGCAAGGTTGACTACCACCTGCGGCTTGTACTCCTCGAAGATGCCGTCGATAACGGCCTTGTCGGCGATGTCGCCCTTGATGAACTTCCACGTCGTTCCTTCAGGCACGCTCGTGTTCAGTTCGTTCAGTCGGAAGTCCTTCAATGCAGGGTCGTAATAGTCGTTCATGTTGTCGACGCCCACAATCGTGGCGCCCTTCACGTCTTTGAAGAGTCGCTTCACGAGGTTAGAGCCGATGAATCCGGCAGCGCCGGTAACGAAAATGGTCTTGTTGTTTAAATTGACGGGAGTCATGTGGGTGATTTTGGTTAGGGCTGCGACATTGTCGCAGCATAGTGGACAATTAAGAAAACAGTTTTTGGGCCTCGTAGTAGGTGTCGAGGCTTCCTATGTCGAAGCGTCCGGCTGACATGGGCCAGGCGTGCATGGTGGTGTGCTCCACCATGTAGTGAGCCAGATTGCCGGGAGCATCCTTGCCGCAGCCGTTCTCCACGGAGTGACGAACGAGGTCGAGGTCTTTCTTCAGGTAGATGTAGAAGGGCGGCACGGCCCAGTGGCTCTTCGGCACCTGGGGTTTCTCCTCCATGCCGAGCACGCGGTTGTTCTCGTCGAGCTCCACGACGCCGGTGCGCTGCAGCTTCTCTATGGACGGCTGTTCGTGGCACATGATGCACGACGTGCCCTTGGCACGGGCGAAGTCAACGAACTCCCGGAAAGAGAAGAACAGGAGGTTGTCGGCCGCAACGACAAGCAAATCATCGTCGATATTCAGCTTGTCCATCGCAAATAACAGGTCACAGACAGCACCGAGTCGCGTCTCGTTGGTCTCCGTGCCGTCATCGACGATGGTAATGGGTTTGCTATAATGCAAATCTTTCTTCCATTCTTCAAAGATTCCAGCAAACTTATGATTAGTGATGATGACGTGCTCGTCAATCTCCGGAATCCGGTCGATGTCGTCGAGCATACGTCCAAGGATGGTGTTCTCGCCAATCTTCAGCAACGGCTTGGGGAAATTCTTCGTCAGCTCTCCCAGCCGGGTGGCGTAGCCTGCCGCAATAACAATGTTTTTCATACAGACCCTCCTAAATCCTCCCTGTTTAGGGAGGACTTTATAATGTTACTAACTTTATCTGTGTCACACAATACTTGCTCGTTTGTAAATCTAATGACCTTGTAACCATTACTTTCAAGCCATTCTGTACGTAGAGCATCTTCTATTTGTTGTTCTTGAGTGAAATGATATCCACCGTCAATCTCAACGACAACCTTACTTCTACGGAACAAGAAATCGACAATATAATCACCTATTACATGTTGACGTATGCATCTTTCACCAAATGCGCTACCTTTGGCCAACGACCAAAAGGCAGATTCTGCCTCAGTCATATTATTACGATTGCTTTTGGCATTTCGCCTTAGCAATTCATAGTCCATCGGATCAGCTGTCATCCATTTTCTCTTCATACTTGTGGGAATCTACGATGCCTAGGTTCTCCCCCTAAACAGGGGGAGTCAGAGGGGGTCTACAAATCTTGCCCCGTCATCAGGACGAACCCAGAAGACCTGGAATGTCTTTTCGTACTCCGGGAACTGCTCCAGATATTTCGCGGTCAGTTCCTTCTCGATAGCCTCCTTGTAGGCAGGGTCTACCAGCGCGATGCAGGCACCCTTGAAGCCGGCACCCGAGAAGCGTCCACCATAGACGCCAGGCAGGTTGCGCATGATTTCGTAGATGGCGATGAGCTCGGGCGAGCCGCACTCGTAGTTGTGGATACTCGACTCGCACGAGTCAAACGACAGCTTGCCGAAGAGCTTCATGTTACCCGTTTCCCAGGCCGTAACGCCCTGGCGCACACGGCGATACTCCGAATAGAAATGCTCTGCACGCCGGGCAAATCGTGCCGGCATGGCGATGCGTGTCTTCTCGAACGTCGCCTTGGGAATATCGCGCAGGAAGGTCTTGTCGAAGGTTCTAAGCGGCTGGTCGGTGTAGGCCAGCATGTTCCACGCCGCCGTCTTGCACTCAAAGACGCGCAGGTTATAGTCAGAGTTCACCAACGAGCGCGTCAGTCCCGAGAAGAAGATGCCGATCTCGAAGTCGGGCATGTCGGGGTTGCGCTTGATGATGCGCCACTCGTCTGAGTCGCAGTCGAGGAACAGCAGCCCGTCCTTCTTACCCAGCGCGATGCAGGCCTGGTCGAGCAGTCCGTTGTTCAGGCCGATGTACTCACGCTCTGCCTCCGAGGCAATCTTCACCACCTCGAAGGGCTTCAGCGTGATGTCGTTAGCCCGTGCGAAGGCCATCACGTAGGCGATGAGCACTGCCGCCGACGACGACAGGCCGCCCACGGGCAGACTGCCCTGAATGACGCCCTCTATGCCTCGTGACAGCTCGAAACGCTTCTTCAGCGCATACTTGGCACCTCGGGCATAGTCGCCCCAGTGCTGCTCCTTCACCTGGCTGGGCGCATTGATTTCAAACTCCACGTCGCCCTCAAATGTCCTTGAGACGAGCTTCACCTTGCTGTCTTCCCTGACGTTGAACCACAGGTCTACGCCCTTATTGATGGCAAAACCCGTTACCAGCCCGTGCTGGTGGTCCACATGTGCCCCCAGCGGACAAACGCGGTAAGGGGCAAAAATATGAAACTGATAGTTATCCATGATTATGTATTATTTACAAGCCCGAACTACATACTCGTGGCTTTGGTTTGCAAAATTAGCAATTTTCCCGTAAACGGCCAAACAAACCGCCTGACGATTAACATCATTTATTCAAAAGCCGCTCTTTAGGGCGTTCTCAGACTATGTGCTTGGCGACGATAGGAGACGCTTTCATAGTGGGACGGAGAAAGAACGGCTTTTTCCAAGACCAGCATTTAGAAGGCGGCAACAAAATACGTATGCCGGAGCAATGTATATATTATTGTAATTTAGTTTAATTTTAGTTTATTTTTATTAATACATCGCCTACTATCCGTAAAAATACTTTAATTTTGCACGTTAGCATAATGTGTAGACCTGAAATTCAATCACATAAAAACAAAATGCTTATGAAAACTCTTTACAACATTCGTCTTTTTGTCATCGCCGTCATGGCCATGATGGCTACGGGTGCCTTTGCGCAGGACGAGCTGCCCATCCCCCTCAACTTCAACAGCGAGGGCGGCACGCAGACCATTAACATCAACGAGACCAACGTGGCGTGGAAGCTGACCTGCGACGCCCAATGGGTGCACATTTCTCCTGCTGAAGGCACTGGCCCGGCAACTGTGACGCTCACCGTCGACGCCAACGCTACGGAAAAGGCACGCGATGCCATCCTCGTGCTGGACACCGGCTACGGATTCGTCAACAATCTCTTCGCCATCAAGCAGAAGGCCAAGGTCGGCACCGACATCACTGGCCCCACCACCGCGGTAGGCAAGCGCAGCGCCGACATCCGCACCCTCTCAGGCATGAAGGTGCGCAACGGCAACCTGCGCCGCGGCGTCTACATCATCAACGGCAAGAAAGTGGTGAAGTAACATTACTGTAAGGAAGTTTAAAAAATCCTTACCCCGACAAACTTTCAGCCCGATATTTGGCCAGTTCGCAATTTATTCGTACCTTTGCGCCCGAAAAGCAAAAAGGTAACTTATGAGAATAGCAATATCGGTAGTTTTGTCGGTGCTCTGTCTTGCCGCCTTTGTGGCGTGCGACGACTATGAGACCTACGGCGAGAAGAAGGATAAGGAGCGCGATGCCATCAACCAGTTCATCGCCGACTCGGCCATCGTAGTCATCAACGAGGCCCAGTTCCGCAGTCAGGACAACACCACCAACCTGGCACGCAACGAGTTTGTGTACCTCGATAACAGCGGCGTGTACATGCAGATCGTTCGCCGAGGCTGTGGTACGCCCCTTGCCGACGGCGAGAGCACGGTGCTGCTTGTCCGTTTCCTTGAGCAATGTATTCAGGACACGCTGGCCATCTACAACGATGCGCAGGCATTTGCTCCGGACTACATGAGCATCTCGCGAAGCGGCTCTACCTACAGTGCCACGTTCACCTCGGGCCGGTGGTATAACACCTACGCCAGCTCCTATAGCAGCACGGCTACGGTGCCCAACGGACTGCTTGTTCCCTTCCCTTACATCAACGTCGGTCGACCCCGCTCTGCCGACGAAGAGATTGCTAAGGTGAGACTCATCGTGCCTCACTCTCAGGGACATACCGTGGCCTCCAGCTACGTTTATGCCTACTATTACGAATTGACATTTGAAAGACTTATTGACTTATGACACTTATCAAATCTATTTCCGGCATTCGCGGAACCATAGGCGGTCGCACGGGCGACACGCTCAATCCCCTTGACATTGTAAAGTTCACCACGGCATACGCCACGTTTATCTCCAGAAAGTCTGGAGGACCTGGAAAGGTCGTGGTCGGTCGCGACGGCCGTATCAGCGGCCCGATGGTACGCGATGTGGTCTGCGGCACGCTCGTAGGCATGGGCTATGAAGTGATTGACATTGGCCTGGCCACAACGCCGACTACCGAACTGGCCGTGCGCTGGCACGAGGCAGACGGCGGCATCATTATCACTGCCAGCCACAACCCCACGCAGTGGAACGCCCTGAAGCTGCTCAATAGCGAGGGAGAGTTCCTCACGGCTGCCGACGGAGCCGAGGTGCTGCGTATTGCCGAGGCCGAGGACTTCGACTACGCCCCTGTGGAGAAACTGGGCCATGTGGTGAAGGATGACACCATGAACCGTCGCCATGTGGAGTCCGTGCTTGCACTTCGCCTGGCCGACGTGGAGGCCATCCGCAAGCGGAAGTTCCGTGTTTGTGCCGATACCATCAACAGCGTGGGCGGCATCATCCTGCCCGAGCTTTTTGAGGCACTGGGCGTGGACTACGAGATTCTTAACGGCGACTGCACGGGTCAGTTTGCCCATAACCCCGAGCCTTTAGAGAAGAACCTGCAGGGCATCATGGACCGTATGCGCCAAGGTGGCTTCGACCTGGGCATCGTAGTCGACCCCGACGTAGACCGTCTGGCCTTCATCTGCGAGGACGGAAAGATGTTCGGCGAGGAATACACGCTCGTCTCTGTGGCTGATTATGTGCTGGCCCACACGTCGGGCAATACCGTCAGCAACCTTTCTTCCACTCGTGCTTTAAGAGACGTCACCGAGAAGCACGGCGGCACATACGCTACTGCAGCCGTCGGCGAGGTGAACGTTACCACGAAGATGAAGGAGGTGGGTGCCGTCATCGGCGGCGAGGGCAACGGCGGAGTCATCTACCCCGAGAGCCACTACGGCCGCGACGCACTGGTGGGCATCGCGCTCTTCCTCTCCAGTCTGGCACAGAAGGGCTGTAAGGTCAGCGAGTTGCGCAAGACGTTTCCAGACTACCAGATTGCCAAGAATCGCATCGACCTCACTCCGGAGACCGACGTTGACGCTATCCTCGTGAAGGTCAAAGAGATGTTCGCCCAGGACCCCGATGCCGTGGTCAACGACATCGACGGTGTGAAGATTGACTTCCCCACCATGTGGGTACACCTGCGCAAGTCGAACACCGAGCCGATTATCCGCGTTTACAGTGAGGCGCAGACTATGGATGAGGCCGACCAGCTGGGCAAGCGCCTCATGCAGGTGGTCTATGATTTCCAATCTTAGTTCGCACCTCTCACTCCTCACCCCTAAAACAAGGATGAACTACAATATCTGCACGCTGCCTGACGGCATGAGGGTGATTCATCTGCCGTCAGGTTCACCTGTAGTGTACTGCGGCATTGCCGTTGCTGCGGGTACGCGCCATGAGCTGCCAGGCGAAGAGGGACTGGCACACTTCTGCGAGCACCTGAGCTTCAAGGGTACCCGTCGGCGTAGTGCAGTGCAAATTATTAACGCGTTGGAGGGCGTGGGCGGCGAGCTCAACGCCTTTACCAACAAGGAGGACACGGTGTTTTATTGTGCCATCCTGCGAGACCATATTCGTCGTGCCGTTGACGTGCTCACCGACATCGTCTTCTGTAGTGAATACCCGCAACAGGAGGTGGAGAAGGAGCGCGAGGTGGTGTGCGACGAAATAGAGAGCTACGAGGATTCGCCCTCGGAACTGATTTTCGATGACATAGAGAACCTACTCTTTGAGGGGCATCCGCTGGGGCACAATATTCTGGGAACCAGCGAACGGGTACGTAGCTACGACAGCAGCGACGCCCACCGCTTCACCGCTCGCCATTACCGTCCGCAGGACTGTGTGTTCTTTGCCAGTGGCGATGTGGACTTCAGGAAATTGGTGAAATGGCTTAGCCCCACCCCCGACCCATCTTCCGAAGGGAGGGGAGAAGGTACATCTACCATAGATAATATTAGAGAAGAAAGTATATACGCCCCTCCCTCGCAGGGAGGGGTTGGTGGAGGGTCTATTGTCCGTGAACGAGGCACACACCAGGCCCACGTCATCATTGCCGCACCTGCCTTTGCCGCCAACGACCCGCGCCGCTGGAGTCTTTATCTGCTGAACAACATCCTCGGCGGGCCAAGCCTGAACTCTCGGCTGAGCCTGTCACTCCGTGAACGCCGCGGACTGGTCTACACTGTAGAAAGTTCGATGGTGGCCTACAGTGACACCGGCATTTGGACGACTTATTTCGGTTGTGACCCGGCAGACATCAGTCGCTGCCGCCGTCTGGTACGCCATGAGCTTGACCGCCTGATGGAGCATCCATTTACCGACAGTCAGCTGAACGCTGCAAAGCGACAGCTGCAGGGACAACTGGCCATTAGCTGCGACAGCCGGGAGCAATTCGCCCTCGACTTCGCACGTAACTATCTGCATACGGGAGTGCTGCGCGACCTCACCGACATTATGAGGCACATAGAAAGTCTCACGCCGGCAGACCTGCAACTCACGGCGCAGCAGCTTTTTGCGCCGGAACGCACCACAACGCTGATTTACAGATGAGCATCCGCCGGATGCTCTTTTTCTTTGAGAACCTGCTTCAACGGCTCCATCACGAACGGACGTTCTTGCATCAACGGATGAGGAACCTTCAGCCGGGGCGTGTCGATGGTGAGGTCGTCGTAGAGTAAAATGTCAATGTCTATCGGACGGTCGAAATAGTTAGGAGTGAGGAGCGAGGAGTTAGGAGTGAGGGGCTGGCGCTTGGTGGCATGACTTACAGTCTTGCCTAACAAACGTTCAATGCGCTGGGTAGCATTGAGGAGGCGATGTGGAGCAAATGAAGTAGAAATACGGACGACGGCATTCACGAAGCCGTGCTCCGACTCAAATCCCCATGGCTCTGAATAATAGAGGGCAGACTGGGCCTCAACGGTCCCAATCTGCTCTCCTATCATTTCTATGGCTCGGCGAATTGTTGCCTCGCGGTCACCAAGGTTTGAACCAAGGCCTAAATAAACCGTATGCATTGTTAGTCGTTGACGACAATCATGGCGTCGCCGTAGCAGCCGAACTTGAATTCGTTGTCGATAGCTTTCTGGTAAGCCTCCATGATGAGGTCATAGCCACCGAAAGCCGCCGTGGACATGAGCATGGTAGACTCCGGATGGTAGAAGTTGACGATGAGCGTGTCGGCTAGTCCGAACTCGTAGGGTGGGAAGATGAACTTGTTGGTCCAGCCCTCATACTCCTTCAGCAGACCGTTAGTGCCCACGGCAGTCTCCGTGGCGCGCAGGGTGCTTGCTCCGACGCAGCATACACGGTGGCCTTCCATCTTCGTGCGGTTCACAAGCTCGCAGGTATCGTGACCGATGAACATCTGCTCAGAGCTCATCTTATGCTTCGTAAGGTCTTCCACCTCAATCGACTCGAAGGCTCCAAGGCCGCAGTGTACGGTAACGAAGGAGAAGTTCAGTCCACGGATCTCCATCATTTTCATCAGCTCGCGGCTGAAGTGAAGGTTAGTGCCCGGTGCCGTGACAGCCCCCTCATTCTTTGCGAAGATGGTCTGGAACTGCTCCATGTCGTCGGGCTCAGCATTCCTGTGCTCCACGATGTAGCGGGGCAGCGGAGCCTCGCCAAGTGAGAACAGCTCCTCCTTGAACTCATCGTGCGGACAGTCGTAGAGGAAGCGCAGCGTACGGCCACGCGACGTGGTGTTGTCGATGACTTCGGCCACCATCGGGCCCTCCTCGTTGAAGAACAGCTTGTTGCCGATGCGAATCTTACGCGCCGGTTCCACAAGCACGTCCCACAGGCGCAGTTCAGGGTTCAGTTCACGAAGCAGGAACACCTCGATGCGGGCGTCAGTCTTTTCCTTTGTGCCATAGAGACGGGCAGGGAACACCTTCGTATCGTTGAAGATGAACGTATCTCCCTCGTCGAAGTAGTTCAGGATGTCGCGAAACATCAGTGGCTCGTCGGTGGGCTTGCCCTTGGCGTCTTTTTTCGTCAGCTCGATAGTCTGGCTCTTACGATGAACAACCATCAGGCGGCACTGGTCGCGGCTATAGATGCGTTCTACGGTGCCATCCTCCAGCTCAAAGGCACGGTGGGGAGGATAGAGGGCCACCAACTCATCTGGCAACTTGAATCGGAATTGTGAAAGCTTCATTTATTTACTATTTACGAATTTACTGTTTACGATTTATTACCATTACGGCAACAAACTATGCCCTGCTTATCGAGCCAATCGTTGAAGTCGTCGAGGGCGATACACTGGTCGAGGGTCACCTCTCCGACCCTTGTGCGGCAGAGCATCGTGAGGAAAGCACCACTGCCCAGCGCCTCGCCTATGTCGCGGGCCAAGGCACGAATATAGGTTCCCTTGCTGCATACCACGCGGATGCTGAGCTGCATGGCCGAAGGGTCGAAGGCTGTCAGTTCCATTTCGTCGACGTGCAACAGCTTGGCCTTTAGCTCCACCTTTTCGCCACGTCTTGCCATCTTGTAGGCCCGGTGCCCGTCGATGTTGCAGGCCGAGTACTCTGGCGGCACCTGTTCGATGTCGCCCACGAAGCGCGGCAGCGTCTCCACAATCAGCTCGCGGGTGATGTGGCGTGTGGGGTAGGTCATGTTCACCGTGTGCTCGCGGTCATAACTGGCCGTTGTGGCACCCAGCTGCAGCGTGGCGATATACTCCTTCGTAGCATACTGCAGTTCCTCGATGCGCTTCGTGGCCCGGCCTGTGCACAGGATGAGCACACCCGTGGCCAAGGGGTCGAGAGTGCCGGCATGGCCGGTCTTCAACCGCTTCACGCCCAACCGGCGTGACAGACGAGTACGCACATAGGCCAAAGCGCCGAACGACGACATGCCGTAGGGCTTGTTGATGTAGAGTATTTCGCCTTCCTGGAAGTCCACAACTTCTATTTACGAATTACGAATAACGATTTGCTGCGCCAGCCAATTCTTCACTCTTCACTAGCGAAGCGCTTTTCACTCCACCATCTGCAGCGACTGTCCTGCCAGCAGCATGGCAATGATGATGCCTCCCACGATGATGCGATAGACACCGAAGGCCTTGAAGCCGTATTTCGTGAGGAAGGCCACAAACCATTTCATGGCCAGCAGAGCCACAATGAACGACACGACGCAGCCCAGCAGGAGCATGGTGATGTTGTGGGTCGTGGCCCACGACGTATCTTCCTTCAGCAGGTCGAGCAGGTCGAGGAGCGTGGCTCCGGCCATCGTTGGCACAGCGAGGAAGAACGAGAACTCGGCAGCTCTTTTGCGTGTCAGTCCCTGCGCCATGCCGCCCACGATGGTAGCCATAGAGCGCGACACGCCAGGAATGACCGATATACACTGGAAGAGACCGATGTTGAAGGCCCGCTTCTCGTTGAGGACATTCTTTTCAGAGCCTTTATTGAACAACTTATCGCAGTAGAGCATGAACACACCACCCACAACCAGCATGATGGCCACTACCTCGACACTGTCGAGCAGCCAGTCGAGCAGTCCCGACTTCTTCGCCAGCAGGCCGATAATCACAGCGGGCAGCACACCCACGATGAGCAGCCAGTAGAAATAATACTTATGCTTCAGCCGCTGCCACAGCGAGGCACCAGCCGGCGCCGGACTGTTGACTGCGTCTTCGTCCGTCGCGATTCGGCCATCCAAGCAAGCTTGGCGGCTCTCGCTGCTCCGTCCGTTGTCAAACTGGAAGAATCGCTTCCAGTAGAGGCACACCACCGAGAGAATGGCACCAAACTGGATGATGAAGGTGAAGGCATGGACGAAGGCATCGCCCTGCGGAACGCCCAGCAGATGCTGGGTGATAATCATGTGACCTGTAGACGAAACGGGAAGAAACTCGGTGAGTCCCTCCACAATGGAGATGATAATGGTCTCTAACCAAGACATATTTAGGAGTTAGGAGTTAAGAATTCTTCTCTTTTTCACTCTTTTGGTTTGTGTACCACGGCATAAATGATTGACACAAAGCCCAGCAGGCACACCACGGGTGCCACCTTCGTGCGGCGGGCACCGAAGATGTCAGGGTTATAGGCCTCCGTCGTGGAGCCGTCGCCGCTCATCAGAATGAAGCCCAGTACCACTATAAGCACACCCACGGCCAGCAAAATATAGTTCATCCGGCCAAATGCAAAGTCTCTCTTGTCCATAATATCATTTTTCATTTTTCATTTCTCATTTAGGCCGAAGGCCGTTAAATCTTATACAGCTCTCCCGCCCTCATCTTCAGGAACCTGTTCACGGAGAGCAGCGTGCAGATCACCATGATGGAGAAGCTAAACACAAACACGGCCACCGCCGTGATGGTAAGCTCGCGCCAGGTGACAATCTGCTCCACGTGGGGCATCAGCGGATAGACAGCATAGACTATCACACTGAGCAGCACACACGCCAGCACCGCCGACACCACGGCCACGACAAGGGCCTGCTGCAGGAACGGCCGTCGGATGAACGACCACGACGCGCCAACCAGTTTCATCGTGTGGATGAGGAAGCGACGCGAGTAGACGCTCAGTTGCACCGAGTTGTTAATCAGCGTGTAACAGATGAATATCAGTAGTCCTGCCAGCACGAGCAGCGCCATGCTCACAGGCTCCAGCAGGTGGTTCATGCCCTCCACCTCCTCCTTTGTGTAGGCCACGTCAACCACACGGGCGTCCTTCCGCAGCGTCTTGACAATCGCCTCCAGCGAGTCCGTATTGGCATAGTTGGCCAGAATCTTCACTGTCAGCTCCGACGAGAAAGGATTGCCGCCTGCAAACTCCGACGGGTCGATGCCCATCTCCTCCTTCGCCATCTTCAGGGCCGCTTCACGGCTGATGTAGCTCACCTCACGGGCGTACTCCCTGCGCTCAATCATCTTGCCCAAGGCTTTGCCGTCGGCCACGCTCACCGTGTCGCCCAGTATGACGCTTATCTCCACATTCTCCTTCAGGCTGCGCTGCAGGTTGCGTGCCGTCAGCACCGACAGCACCACAATACCAAGCAGCACCAGCACCATCGTGGTGCTGATGCACAGCGTAACCATCTGCAGGCCATGACGTCGCTTACTGTATGGCCGTCTGTTCCTTTTGTTCAGGGACATAAAACCGTTTTTGTCCGCTTTCGGGGCATAATATGCCAAAATCGCTGCAAAGGTAGCATCTTTTCATGAAACGGCCAAAACTTTTATGACTTTTTTAGACTGAAGCATAGTGGTTAAATAAAGTTAAATGTATAGTGGTTTCGTGCAAGATTATTAGGATGTGCCGATTATATAGACAGAAACAAGCGAAAAATATAGCAAGTATGGAGAACTTAAAGAGACTATTCAAGAATTTGAGGCAGCTGTGGCAGGCACTGCTCATGCTATGCTGCGTTTCATTCGTTTTGGCGTGCAGCAAAGACGATGATGGTGAGAAGGCGAAGCCGGTACCCCTTTATGATTACACGCTATTCAGCTTTGAAGAGCTATTTACCACCTCTACGGAGGACGGCCTGGCTGTCACCCGCGACGAGTCTGGAAGGGTGACCAGTATCGAAAGCTTTCAACCAGGCGAGGACATCACGGAAAAGCTGAAGAGCGCCCCAGCATCGTTTGAGGACATCAGTCACTTTTTCCCGCTGAGCGAGGGCAACGAGCTCAGGCTGTCGGAAGAAGGGGAACTGGATCCGTACGAGCCGCAACCTAACTGGCCTCAGTCTTTTCAGAACTTCCAGCAGTACTATAAGAACGTCCCGGTATCAAATGGCCTGGCCCGAATGTTTTATTATCTCACTCCCGAAGGCAAACGGATGTCGTATGGCTGGTTTGGGCCCTTTGTCGATGTGAACAGTCTCGACCCCAAGCCAAGCATCACCGAGCAGCAAGCCTGTCAGGTACTTGCAGACTACTTAGACACAAAAATCGGCAACGACTGGACTTGCACGTTAACTGTCAGGGAGTACTCCATGAAGAAGGAAGGAAAGATTGTCAGAGAGGTCAGGCTCATCTACACCGTCATAGGCCCTGTTACAGCTACAAAGCCCAATACCGAGTATTGCTTTGTTCCTCGCTGTTATGCCGATGTCGATGCCCACACAGGGCAGTTGCTCACCATCAGTTTTCCTGAGAACATGTAAGATGCTACAGAGAAAGAACGGTTCTTTCCAGGAGAAAGAGCCGTTCTTTCCATCCGAATAAGCCGTTCTTTCACTTCGAAAGAACGGCTTATTCGGATAGGGGGTACACTTCTGTTTTGTTAATAATTGTCTCTATTGGCTTGTGTTTCGGGAATTATGCCTATATTTGCAGATGATTTCACCATTTAATCATTGCGACATGAAAAAATACTTGTTCATGGCTTTGCTGGCAGCCGTCACGCTACAGGCCAGCGCCCAGAACTATCCACCGAAAGACGCCCCGCAGTTAGAGTTCGCCCTGCAACTGAGGGTGACGCTCGGCGAAGCGTTCGCCATCGAGAACACACAGCACGGACGGCGCACCGTCATCCCCATCACCGGCGGCACCTTCGAGGGTCCGCAGCTGAAGGGGACTATCATCAACGGCGGGGCTGACTACCAGCTGGCCAATGCCGAAGGGCGCACGGAGTTAGAGGCCATCTACTGCATCAAGACCGACGACGGCACCTACATCCACGTGCGCAACCGAGGCATCATCAAGGGCGGACAGGATGCCGACGGCAAGCCGACGTTCTACTTCAGGTGCGCCCCGCAGTTTGAGGCTCCGGCCGACGGTAAATACGGCTGGCTGAACAACTCGCTCTTCGTCTGTGCCCCTGATTTCTCGCCGGGATTCCAAGGCATCGTCCTCAATGTGTGGAGGGTGAAGTGAGAAGTGATGAGTGAGAAGTGATGAGTGAGGAGTGGCGATGGACGACAGGCGCTATCTTCTGAGCCTGATACGTGAGGGCGAGCACCAGCAGCAGGACTTCAAGTACCGTGTGTCGGATGCCTGCAAGCTGGCGCGGTCGGTGTCGGCCTTTGCCAATACCGACGGGGGACGGCTGCTCATTGGGGTACGCGATGACGGCCGTCTCTGCGGTGTGCGCTCGGAGGAAGAGATTTACATGATGCACCAGGCGGCGTATAAATATTGCAGGCCGCAGCCGAGCATCAGCTTCGACACGTATAACATCGAGGGGCGTACGATTGTGGTCTGCACCGTGCCACCGTCGCTGAAGCGGCCTGTCTGTGCCCTCGATGAAGGGGGAAAGGCTATGGCCTATGTGCGCATTGCCGATGAAAACATCCTTGCCTCGCCGGTGCACCTGGCTATATGGCGCGAGGCGGTGAGGCCCCACGGCACGATGATGACCTACGATGACAATGTGCACCGACTGCTTGGCTCCATTGAGGGACGCAAGCCGCTGGGACAGGTGGTGCGCCTGTCACGTCTGCCACGGCCAAAAGTCATCGTGCTCCTGGCGCGGCTGGTTCATTTCGGGGTGGTAAGGTGTGAGTACTGCGACCAGCAGTTCCTCTTCAGCCTGGCGTAAACGCTACACCACGTTCTGGGGCTTTCCGCTGAGGAAGGCCCTGACGTTGTCTGTGGCCACCTGCAGCAGTCTGGCACGGGCCTCCGTCGACGCCCATGCGATGTGTGGGGTGATGAAGGCGTTGGGCTCTGCGAGCAAGGGATTGTCGGCACCGGGAGGCTCCTTCGTCAGCACGTCGGCACAGAAGGCGGCAAGTCGGCCCTCGTGCAGGGCACGGGCCACGGCAGCATCGTCGACCAGCGGGCCGCGACCGGTGTTGATGAGGATGGCCGTGGGTTTCATCTGCCGGAGCGTGTCGGTATTAATAAAGTGGTGGGTGTCGTCGGTCAGCGGACAGTGCAGCGAGAGGACGTCCGACGTGGCAAGCAGCTCCGGCAGGTCGGCCTTCACGATACCTGGCTGCAGTGTTTCTGGAGCCTTGCTGGTCAGCGCCTTCACCTTCATACCGAAAGCGAGGGCAATCTGCGCCACACGCATGCCGATGTTTCCCAGTCCCACGATGCCGAAGGTCTTGCCGGCCAGTTCGGGCAGCGGCATGTCCCAGTAGCAGAAGTCCTGGTTATTGCTCCACCGCCCCAGCCGGTTCTCACGGGCATAATAGTCGGTGCGGTTCGTCACGTTCAGCAGGTGGGCGAACACCATCTGCGCCACGCCCTCGGTGCTGTATGCCGGCACGTTAGATACGATGATGCCGCGCTCATGGGCAGCGGCGATGTCCACGGCATTGTAGCCCGTAGACAGCAGGCCGACGTAGCGTAGCTTCGGCAGCAGCTCCATCTCCTGTCGCCCGATGATGACCTTGTTGGTCAGCACTATATCCGCATCCTTAGCCCGGGGAACGGTGTCCCCGGGCTTGGTGCGCTCGTAGACGGTCACACTGCCCATCTCTTCCAGCGCCTGCCATGAGAGGTCGCCGGGATTGGCTGAATAGCCGTCAAGAATTACGATATTCATTGATTCCAGATGATGCCCTCAGGCGTTTGAGTGTTGGTAAGTGGCAGGGAGAGCTGCAGGCGCGACGTTGTGGTGCCTGTGGCCTTGAACTTCATGCTGAGCATGGCCCTGTTGTTGTTGTTCTCCACATAGTCAAAGTACTGCGTAGGCTCGTCCTCAGAATAGCCTACCTTCTTCTCCGTGAGCTTGAGGAACGCCACACCCGAGGTTACAGGCCCGCTAAAGGTGAAGCCCGAATTGCCGCCATCGCTGTAAGAGCTGGTTCGCTGCCAGGGCAGGTTGGTGAGCTCCATATCCACGTCGTCGCCCTTGCCATAGACACCCGGCTGGGTCCAGTCTACGTAGTTGTTGGAATAGACGTGGCGGAACGACAGGTTCTCTATCTTACAGGTGGCGAAGTTGCCGCTGAAGTTAACGATGTCGAACGAGATGATGTTCTGATAAACGTCATACTCTCCTTCCTTGTAGTTGTTTGCAGACTGGACATGCACGGTCGACCCTTCCTGGGTGAAAGTGACCGCGCTAAAGCTCTGCTTGTATTCCGAGAAGTCGGAGGTTCCCTTCTTCCTGTTCTTCATCATGGCCACTGCAGTGAGCTCGCACGACGTGATGTCGTTCATCCTTATCTCTCCCGGCACCAGTTCGTTGGCCTCCTGGGTGATGCTGATGGGCAGGGTCAAGATTTCGTCGGCCGAGGGATTGTCCTTCTTGGCTAAGTGGCAGTTCACGGTGCAGGTGCGCTTTTGCCCAGTGGTATTGGGTGCAACGGTGATGTCCATGCCTCTTTCGAAGCTGGAGAAGCTGACGCTGACCCAGCCCTTGCCTTCATTGCTTACAGAGTATCCGCCTCGGGTGTAATCGGCCTCATTCACCTTGACGTTCTGCGTGCCTCCCTCTGCAGTATAGGTAAGGGCGTCTGGCAGGACGTATGGCGTAGACGAATTGCCGGCCATCTGCTTCACCTCAACCTTCACCTGCTTGATGTCGCCCACGACGGGGTTGTCGAAGTTGGTGGCGAAGACGTAGAAGTGTCCTATCCTGTCCTTTCCAGTATCATTTTTCTTACAGGTCACGCTGACGGTCTTCGATGGTCCGTCTGGCTTTACTTCGAGCCATCCCTGTCCGTCGGTGTCGATGAAGCTGCCCAGCTTGGCATATCCCTCTAATGTGGCAGTAAGGGAGGCCGTACCGCCGTCGACTTCGAAGGTCAGCGAAGGAGGAGTAAGCGACAGCTTGCCCTCGGGCTCCTGGATGACGGTCACGGGGACGGTCATGTATCCGCCAGACTCTGGGTCGAGGGTGTTGCTTCCCATGACGAGGATGGTTCCTGTGCGCTCCTTGCCGGTCTTGTTCTCTTCCACATAGACCGTTACGTAGCGGTCTGTGGCACCGGCCGAGACACTGAGCCAGTTTTTGTCCTTATCGTCTTTCAGGAAAGCTCCGAGGTACTCGTATTGGATGAGCTCCACGCCGAAGCTTTTGTCGTAGGCGTTATAGGCAAAGCGCAGCACGTCGGTTTCAGGCACCACGCCGCCAGCCTCGTTGCGCTCCTGGTAAACGCTCACGGCAACGGTCTTGAGGATATTGCCGGCCTTGTCGGTGGCCATCACATAGACATGCCCCTCCCGCTCTTTGCCCGTGGGGTTCATCGGTACGCTGATGCGCACCTTGTTTGAGCCTGATATAGGAGTAGCCGTAATCCAGTCCTTATCGGCCTTTACGCCGTAGTAACGGTAGTTGGTGTTGACAGTGACGGTAATCTCGTCTTCATCGCCATCGAGGGACAAGTCGTCGGGAGAGACGGTGAGGCGCGGATTACTTGGAATCTCTTCATCTTCTTTCTTCTTCGTGTCCACCTCGGCGTTTGTGGTTTCTCCTGTCTTGGCACCTACGGAGGTAGTACTGGTGTTACCGTTAGCGTCTACGCCGGTGATGGTGTATGTTCCGTTCTCGGTGAACGGCACCTTGGCCTCGCCATTGGTGGCCACTGCCACTTTTGTCTTACCGTTACCGTTGTCGATGATGAATATTTCGGCTCCGGTGTTGTCGATATCCTTGATGTTGATGAGTCCCACACCGCTTGTCAGTGCGTTCTCGTCGGCTGTCATCTCACTGAGGTCTTTGAACACCGTCTGCCTCATCGTCTCGTAGCCAATGTTCACCGTCTCTCCCATCCACCATTTGGATTTTGAGTCGAAACCGCCCACTTGTGTGGCAATGACGTTCGTGATGGTGAGCATGGCATCCCGGGTTTCGTTGGCATCGCCTTTGCTCACGGCATTGGTCAGCGACACGCCGCTCTTTCCCAGGTCTATGCCGTCGCAAAAACCAGACAGGGTGGGGTTGAAAGTCTTGTAGACGGCCAGCTCAAGATTTATGCCCTGTTCTGTCAGCTCATTGCCCACGTTGACCATGTGCATGGCCTTCGGGTCTTTGTTTCCTGCCAGGTCACGTGCAGCGTCGTAGAAGTCCGGTTCCCAGCACATCAGTTCAAACAGCCTTGAGCTGATAAAGGCACGTGTGTTCCATGAGCCGTAATCCTTGTTAAACACGCGGTTACGCCATTGTCTGTAGTCGGTCTCCCCGAACCTGTACTCTTCGGGCATCTCGTTGAACAGTTTCTTCCATTCCTCCGATGTGTTCAGCTTCCCTCCGTTGCTGTTTATCACGTCATAGATCTTTTTATGTCCGGAGTCGAGAGCCTCTCCTGCGTTGTAGAAACACATGAAGAAGTCCTTCAGCGGTGGACTGAACGCACGGGTAGAAATCTTCTTGGCATCCCAGACAGCGTTGTCGGTGAGTCGCTGCAAGGCCTCTAAGTATGCATCGGCATTGGCATACATATCGTTGACCAACAGCTGGTATGCCTCCCAGTCGGCCTTCTCCGGGTCTCCCTGAAATTCCTTCTCGGCGTTGAAGTTGTCGGTGAAGTTCATGTAGAGTCCCCAGCGCATGGCCGTCAGTTTCGTGGCTATTTCAAGCAATGTCTGCACATCGGTCTTTGCCTGCTTAGAGCCTTCATACTGCACTACGGCCACGGGATGTTCCACCACGTCGACGGGAGCTGGGACGACATCGTCGCTGCCGCCTTTCTCACTACAGGCCGCGAAGCCTGTCAGGACGAGGGCGCCGACGAAGAATCTGGCAGCCCTTCGAAAGAGGTTGTCGATAGTTTTCATATTGTTCTTGTGTTAAATGATTTGTCAGAGGTTGTCTACTACGGCGCAGATGTCCTGGAAGATGCGGTCGAGCTCTCCCAGGCCGTCGATGTGGTGGTGCAGTCCTTCCTTGCTGTACCACTCGATGAGTGGCTGCGTCTGCTGGTGGTATACCACGAGGCGCTTCTTGATGGTCTCCTCGTTGTCGTCGGCACGTCCGGCGAGCTGTCCGCGGAGCAGGAGGCGCTTCATCAGCTCGTCCTCGGGCACGTCGAGTTCAATCATCGCGGCCACCTTGTCGCCACGCTCGGCCAGCATGGCCTTCAGGGCCTCGGCCTGCGGGATGGTGCGGGGGAAACCGTCGAAGATGACGCCCTTATGGCCACGGCCAAAGCCGTCGTAGACCGAGGCGAGGATGGAAATCATCAGCTCGTCGGGGATGAGCTGTCCCTGGTCGATGTACTGCTTGGCAGTACGTCCCAGCTCTGTTCCGTTCTTGATTTCTGCACGCAGCACGTCGCCGGTGGAGATGTGCTGAAGTCCGTATTTCTCAATGAGCTTGTCGCTCTGGGTGCCCTTGCCTGAGCCGGGAGCACCGAAAATAACTATGTTCTTCATCTTAATATATTGTTTTATTTGGTTAACGGTCACACGCTGCTCCTTGCCCTTGAACCACTGGTCGGGCAAGAGGTCGCCCTTGCGAGCCTCAACGTCGCTGGGCATGTGGGGAAGCTTTACTACTCTCATAATTCACTCTACTACAGTATAAATATCCCGCAGGTTGCGGCCTTGTCCGTCGTAGTCCAGCCCGTAGCCCACAATGAAGTCGTTGGGAATCTCCATCACGCCATACTTGATGTCGAGCTCCACCTGCAGGCGGTCGGGCTTAACCAGCAGCGGGCAGATGGCCACGGAGGCCGGGTTTCGCGTGCCCAGAGCCTCCACCATGCGCTTCATGGTCAGGCCGGTGTCTACAATGTCCTCGACGATGATGACGTGGCGGTCTTTCAGGCTCTCGTTGATGCCAATCACTTCCTTGATGCGTCCCGTAGACGTGGTGCCCTGATAGGAGGCCAGCTTTACGAACGAGATTTCACAGGGGATGGTGAGGCAGCGCATGAGGTCGGAAGCAAAGACGAAAGCACCGTTGAGCACGGCCAGCAGCAAGGGATTCTTGCCCTCATAGTCGCGGTTGATGCGTTCGGCGACCGCCTGGATTTTACTCTTAATGACAGCCTCGGGAATCGACGTCTCGAAGGTCTTGTCAAGAATCTTCACTCTGCTCATAGTCTCAGTTTTTTAGGTTACGGGTGCAAAGTTACGAAAAGTTGAGCGCAAAACAAAAGAATTTGTTCTTTTTTTTGCCGAGACGAAAAAGTTTCCTTGAGCAGAGCGAAAAAAGTCACCCCTTGCGAGGTGACTATTATTGACTTTAATCTCCAATGTGGTCGATGAGGAAATCAGTTGCATTTAGTAATGGTTGTAAGTCATCGTTAATGACTTCAGATATGATATCTACATCAATGTCGAAGTAGCCATGAGCAATTCTGTTTCTTAACCCGAACACTTGATGCCAAGGGATTTCGGGACGAAGGGTCAGAAACTGTCCTTCGGTAATTTTGTCTATCTTTCTGAATCCTTCGCCTATTGCCATTATTGTCATGCAGTTACCAGCAAGGTCTTGCATTCCGCTTGGTGATATGAGCAATTGGTTCATGTCCGTAATGCCCATATTCCATTTCATCAGGTTCTCGATTGATTCTTTTATCTGATGAAGAATATCAAGCACCACCTCACGCTTGTCCAAAGATATCGATTCCATACTTGTATATTTGGTTCAAGAAAAAGGGACGCATGTTGTCATGCTTGCGTATCAAGTCTACATTTGTGCCAAGTATTGACTCCAGGTAGTCGGCAGCAGCACATAGCGTATAAGCCTTTGCGGGCATGACAACAAAGAGGTCAACGTCGCTGCCATCATGATGCTCGTCCTTGGCAACGGAGCCGAAAAGCCTCATATAGCTGATGCCATAGTTTGTTCTCAGCACATCAGCATGACTTTTAAGTATGTCTATGTATTCTTGTCGTGTCCTAAGCGTCATAGAATCTATATATAAGCTTATGCATCATTGAAACTGGATTTCTACCCGATTCCGATTGCAAATGTATACAAAATTCTTCAAATACCAACATCTTTATATAAAAAAGTGCTGTATTTTATGTGAATTTAGCAGAAAAGTGGTTGGGATGGGTATGGACAGGATTGTTTTTCGGAATTATTCGATGGAGAAACGCTGACCCGACACGGGAAAGCTCCAACGAAAACGGCAGGACGAAGATAGAGGGCTACAAGAACATGGCGATGAAATTGGGGAACCAAAAAGAATAAGCCGTTCAAATCTGGAGAAAGAACGGCTTATTCTCAAAGGAAGAACGGCTTATTCTCATAGAAAGAACGGCTTTTTCTTGTAAATTCTCGAGAGAATTGAGAAGAAAGAACGGCTTTTTCTATGAGAGAGAACGGCATATTCTATGAGAGAGAACGGCTTTTACTGAATTAGACAAGCCACATTCACTACAGAGAGGACGGCTCAAAGCCTGAATATACAATAAATTGTGTTCTTGTAGCGTTCTTTCTAAAAAAAGTATATGCAGGGATTCAACAAAGGTTTTCTATATTTCATCTGTGCTGTGTCGGCGATGGGCGGTCTGCTCTTCGGCTACGACTGGGTGGTGATTGGCGGCGCGAAGCCGTTCTATGAACTGTATTTTGGCATCGGCGACTCGCCGTTAATGCAGGGTGTGGCTATGACGACGGCCTTGATAGGCTGTCTCGTCGGCGCGATGGTGGCTGGTGCCGCTGCCGACAGGTATGGCCGCAAGCCGCTGCTGATGCTGTCGGCGGTGCTGTTCACCGTATCGGCTATCGGCACGGGACTGTTCAACGACTTCACCTTATTTAATATAGCACGCTTCGTGGGAGGCGTGGGCATCGGCGTGGCATCGGCCTTGGCTCCGATGTATATTGCCGAGGTGAGCCCGGCGGAGATACGCGGCCGCATGGTGAGCCTCAACCAGATGACCATCGTGCTGGGCATATTGGCGGCACAAATCGTGAACATGCTGCTGGCCCGCGACACCGCCATCGCAGAGAATATGGCGTGGAATGTGGAGTGGGGCTGGCGCTGGATGTTCTGGGCCGAGACGCTGCCCGCCGCGCTGTTCCTGTTGCTGAGCTTCTTTATTCCGGAAAGTCCGGTGTATATGAGGCTAAAAGCTGGATTATCAAGTAATTCCGGAACCTCTGGGGAAATTAAGGCGGGGCTGAAGGAGCTGTTCCAAAATAAATACGGGCGGATACTGCTGTTGGGTCTGGTCATCGCCGTGTTCCAGCAATGGTGCGGCACGAACGTCATCTTCAACTATGCGCAGGAAATCTTTGTCGGTGCGGGCTTTGATGTCGACGGTATGTTCATCAACATCGTCATTACGGGCATTGCCAACGTCATCTTCACCTTCGTGGCCCTCTATACCATTGAGAAGTGGGGACGCCGCTCGCTGATGCTCCTCGGAGCCGGCGGTCTGGGACTCATCTATCTCATTCTCGGCACCTGCTACTTCTTCGAGGTGAAGGGCGTGATGATGGTGGTGCTCGTCGTTGCGGCTATCTCGGTCTATGCTATGACCCTTGCTCCCGTTACTTGGACGCTGCTGGCCGAAATCTTCCCCAACCGCATACGTGGCATCGCTATGGCCACCTGTACCTTCGCCCTGTGGGTGGGCTGTTGTACGCTGACTTTCTCGTTCCCCTCGATGAACGCCGCACTGGGCTCCAGCGGCACCTTCTGGATTTACTCCGCCATCTGTCTCTGTGCCTTCATCTTCCTGTGGAACCGCTGTCCTGAGACGAAGGGAAAGAGCCTGGAAGAGTTGGAAAAGGAACTGGTAAGTGATAAGTGACAAATGGAAATATATCTCATTATAGCAATTATTGCGCTCATTGTCTTGAGCATACTCGTCTATGTCATCTCTAAACTGAGGACAGAGCGCGATGTCGAAAGGACTAAAGTTGAAAGCCTCTCCAAGCAGGTAGTCAACCAGATGGAGTCGTTCGAGAAGCAACAGTCTGCCCAAAAGGAGAGCTACGAGACGCGCCTGGAATCGCAAAAGGATGACTATGAGAAACGAATGGAGGAGCTCAAGGACTTAATGAGCAGGACCTACGAGAACCAGATAGCAGACCTTAAGACATCTTTTGAGCGGCAGCTGAACCAGACGAAGGAGGCTCACGAAGGGCAGATTGCGGCTTTAAGGAAGATGAACGAAGAACAGGTAAAGAGCCAGCTTGACCTCATCCGTGAGCAGATGCAGACCACGTCGGAAAAGGTGCTCAAGCTAAGGCAAGACGAACTGGGTGAGGAAAACAAAGAGCAGGTGTCGAAAATCATCGACCCGCTGCAGAAGAGCCTGAAGGACATGCAGGAGGCGCTCAACAAAACCAAAGAGCAACAGACTGAAGCGCTTACCCGACTGGACGAGACCATCAAAATCAATATGCAGAAGAGTGCGGCAATCGGCGAAACGGCCGACCGCCTTACTCGTGCGCTGACTGGGGAAGTGAAAGTGCAAGGCAATTTCGGAGAACTGAAGCTCAAACAGCTGCTTGAAGACCTGGAACTGAGAGAGGGCGAACAGTTTGACACGCAGGAGACCTTGAAAGAGAAAGGCGGGAAAAACGTCAAAGGCGATGACGGGCACGGACTGATACCCGACTTCATCCTCCATTTCCCCAACAACCGTCACGTCGTCGTAGACTCCAAGATGTCGTTGACCGACTATGAGCGATATATGAACGCAGAGGACGGCTCGCCCGAGAAGAGCGCCTACCTCAAGGCACACATCGACAGCGTCAGGGCCCAGGTGAGGCGTCTGGCTCGCAAGGAGTATACGAAGTATTTGCCGGAAGGCTACAACCGCCTGAACTTTGCCATCATGTATGTGCCCATAGAGGGTGCACTTAATCTCGCCTTGCTCAATGATGCGTCACTTTGGCGAGAGGCCTACGATGAAGGAGTCATGATACTGGGGCCGCAGACTATGTACATGAATCTGCGCGTCCTGGAAATGATGTGGACTCAGGTGAGGCAACTGAAGAACCAACAGTCTTTGATGGATGCCGCCAACGTTGTGATCGAGCGCGTGCAGGACTTTGGCGTTCGCTTTATGGACGTAGAGTCCAGCGTGTATGACACTATCAAGAAAATCACAAAGCTGAAGATTACCACAGCCGATAGCGGCCCAAGCATTGTCACGGCTGCCAGAAATCTGCTTAAGGCAGGAGCAAAGGAAAACAAGAAGAAGAAATCGCTTGCAGAGATAGACGACAGTCTGTTTATTGATGCTGACGAGACCGTGATGATTCCTTCAGACATTTCAAATAATGTGGAAGAGCCTTCGGATGAGGCAGAACTTGATTAACAATTGATATATTCATGGTAAAAGCCTGGAGAGAAATAGTGACCATCCCGACCTACGAAGTCGGGAAGGCAGAGAAGAACCCGATGTTCCTGGAGAAGCGGGTGTATCAGGGAAGCAGTGGTGTGGTTTATCCATATCCCGTCATCGAGTCGATAGCCGATGAGCCGGTACCAAAGGAGTGGCAGGCCATCTGGATAGAGAACGATTATATCAAGGTGATGATCCTGCCCGAACTGGGCGGACGCATACAGATGGCTTACGATAAGATCAAGGAGCGTCACTTCGTTTATTACAACCACGTCATCAAACCCGCGTTGGTAGGGCTGGCCGGGCCGTGGATAAGCGGCGGCATAGAGTTTAACTGGCCGCAGCACCATCGGCCGTCGACCTATATGCCTGTCGATTCTACCATCGTGGAGAACGAGGATGGTAGTGTTACCGTTTGGGTAAACGAGATGGAGCGGATGTTCCACCAGAAGGGATCCGCCGGCTTTACCTTGCGTCCCGGTTGTGCCTATCTGGAGATTCAGGGTCGCGTCTCGAACCGCACACCGATGCCCCAGACCTTCCTCTGGTGGGCAAATCCCGCTGTAGAGGTGAACGACCAGTACCAGAGCGTGTTCCCGCCCGACGTGAACGCAGTCTTTGACCACGGCAAACGGGCCGTATCGTCGTTCCCCATCGCCACCGGAACGTACTACAAGATGGACTACTCTGCCGGTGTGGACATCTCAAACTACCGCAATATTCCCGTTCCTACGTCGTATATGGCGGTCAATTCCAAGTACGACTTCGAGGGCGGCTACGAGAACGATACGCACGGCGGAATGCTCCATGTGGCCAGCCACCACTATTCGCCCGGCAAGAAGCAATGGACATGGGGCAACGGAGACTTCGGACGCGCCTGGGACAGGAACCTCACGGATGATTTTGGCCATTCTGGCTTCCGCCCTTACATCGAGCTGATGGCGGGCGTTTATACCGAGAACCAGCCGGACTTCACCTGGCTGATGCCCTACGAGGAGAAGCAGTTCACGCAGTACTTCATGCCCTACCGTGAGGTCGGCATCGTGAAACAGGCGACGAAGGACTTCGTGATGAATATTGAAGAGACGGACAATGGTATTCTCATCAAATTGCTCGCCACAAGTAAGCAGACAGTACAGGTGACGCTCTGTAACAAAAAGGGTGAGAAGTATTTTGACCAAACGATGACGCTCTCGCCTGAGGAAGTCTTTGAACAGACGGTCGACGCGAAGGGTGCCCCACTCTCCGATCTACTCTTCGCCATCTGTCAGCCTGATGCCCGGAGGCATTGCCCATTACTCCTCTGGCAGTCCGAACCCGACGAAATCCGTCCCATTCCCGACGCTGCCGAGGCCGCCCTGCCGCCACAAGACACCAAGACCAACGATCAGCTTTACCTCACAGGTCTGCATCTGGAGCAGTACCGTCATGCCACATGGTCGGCTCTCGACTACTACGAGGAGGCCCTTCGCCGCGACCCTAACGACGTGCGCTGCCTCAACCAGACAGGCCTGTGGTACCTGCGCCGTGGCCGTTTCGACAAGGCCGAACCCTACCTCCGCAAGGCCATGAAGATTTGGCAGAAGCGTAATCCGAACCCCTACGACGGGGAGGCCATCTTCAACCTTGCCCTTTGTCTGAAATATCAAGGCGCAGCCCAAATCGTAAATTGTAAATCGTCAAATAGTAAATGGATTGAGGCCTACGAACTCTTTTGGAAGTCTACTTGGAACAAGGCGTGGGCCGATGCCGGCTATTTCGAGGCCGCCTGCATCAGCACCAGCCAAGGCCGGTACGAGGACGCCCTTGACGAGCTGAACCGTAGCCTTATCTTCAACAGCTGTAATCATAAGGCCAGAGCTCTGAAGGCTGCCGTGCTGCGCAAATTGAGCAAAGAGGGGAAAGTGAATAGTGATGATTTTGCTGCCGCACTACAGCTCGACCAATTCAACTATGGCATCCGCTATGAGCAATACCTCCTGACCAAGGACAAAGACCTGCTCAAGGAACTGAAACAGCTGTTGCGCAAGTGCAATCAGAATTACGACGAGCTGGCCCTCGACTACCTCCAGGCCGGACTCTGTGACGAGGCCGTCGACATCTGGACGATGGCAGAGGAAGAGGGTGCCGTGTCGCCCCTAACCTATTATTATATAGGCTACGCAAGGACGATGCAGGGCCGGCCCGACGAGGCTAAGGAAAGCTTCAAGAAGGCCGAGAGCATGAAGCCCGACTACTGCTTCCCCAACCGCTTGGAGGATGTTCTCGCACTCGAAGTAGCAAAGGCCTCAAACCCCGACGGTGCCCATGCTCCTTACTTCCTCGGCTGTCTATACTACGATAAGCGTCAGTACGACCTGGCCGTAGAGAACTGGGAACGATCTGCCAAGCTCGACTCATCGTTCCCCATCGTCTGGCGAAACCTGGCCTTGGCACGGTTCAACAAGCAGAACCGCCCGTATGAAGCCCTCGAATACATGGAAAAGGCCTTCCACCTCGACGAGAAGGATGCCCGCATGCTCATGGAGCTCGACCAGCTCTACAAGCGTCTGCACCGCCCACATCAGGAGCGCCTGGCTTTCTTGCAGCAATATCCCAATCTCATTCAGCAGCGCGACGACCTCGTGCTGGAGGAGATTACGCTCCTCAATCAGCTGGGCCGTTACGAGGAAGCCAAGCAGAAGCTCGACGCCCACAAGTTCCATCCCTGGGAGGGCGGCGAAGGCAAGGTGAGCGGGCAGTACCAGATTTGCAGGGTGGAGCTGGCGAAGAGGCTCTTAGAAAAATTAGAGAGTATAGAAAAACCAGACAGACTTGAAAATATAGAAAAGGCCATCCGTCTGCTCAGCGAGTGCCTCGAATATCCTCACCATCTTGGCGAAGGCAAGCTCTTCGGAGCCCAGGAGAATGACTTTTACTATCTGCTCGGCGTAGCCTACGATATGAAAGCGGAAGCAAATTCTTCACTTTCTTCACTTAAGGCGAAAGCCCGCGAGTGCTGGGAGAAGGGCACCGTTGGCCCCAGCGAGCCTGCCGCCGCCATGTACTACAACGACGCGAAGCCCGACAAAATCTTCTACGCAGGCCTCTGTTACCGCGCCTTGGGTCAGGAGGAGAAGGCCCGCAGCCTCTTCAACCGCCTGCTCAGCTACGGCAAGCAGCACCTCTTCGACCACGTCACTATGGACTACTTCGCCGTCTCGCTGCCCGATTTGCTTATCTGGGACGACAGCCTCGACACAAAGAACCGCATCCACTGCCTCTACATGCTCGCCCTGGGCTATTACGGCATGGGCGACCGTAACCACGCCGAACGCTATCTGAAGGAGGTAGAGGCTTTAGACAACAACCATCAGGGCATCCAGCAGCTGCGCACGCTCTTCACAATATGAGTTTTATATAACGGAAGAACCGGAAATTCCAGATTATCTGGATTTTCCGGTTCTTCGTTTTTTTTCTCCCCTCCCCTCGGGAGGGGTCGGGGGTGGGTTTTACTCAGCCAGCTTGTTGTCCGAGCCAAGCACGTCGATAATCTTGTGCTTGTACATCTTCTCCATCTCGTCGCGGGCGGGACCGCAGAACTTGCGCGGGTCGAACTCACCGGGCTTGTCGTGCAGCACGCGGCGCACGGCGGCGGTGAAGGCCAGACGTGAGTCAGAGTCGATGTTAATCTTGCAGACGGCGCTCTTAGAAGCCAGACGCAGCTGCTCCTCGGGAATACCGATAGCATCGGGCAGCTTGCCGCCGAGAGAGTTAATCTCGTCGACATACTCCTGGGGCACGCTGGAGCTTCCATGCAGCACGATGGGGAATCCGGGCAGCTTCTCCATCACGGCATCGAGCACATCGAAAGCGAGTGGGGGAGGAACCAGCTTGCCGGTCTTCGGGTCGCGGGTGCACTGCTCGGGAGTGAACTTGTAGGCACCGTGGCTGGTACCGATAGAGATAGCCAGCGAGTCGCAGCCCGAACGCTGTGAGAACTCAATGACCTCCTCGGGCTTCGTGTAGTGCGAGACGGCGCTCGACACCTCGTCCTCAACACCGGCGAGCACACCCAGCTCGGCCTCGACGGTCACGTCGAACTGGTGGGCATAGTCAACCACCTTCTTCGTCAGGGCGATATTCTCCTCGAAGGGCAGGTGGCTGGCGTCGATCATCACGCTGGAGAAGCCGTAGTCGATACAGCTCTTACAGGTCTCGAAACTGTCGCCGTGGTCCAGGTGCAGCACAATTTCAGGATGAGCACAGCCCAGCTCCTTGGCATACTCCACAGCACCCTGTGCCATGTAGCGCAGCAGCGTGGCGTTGGCATAGTTGCGGGCACCCTTCGACACCTGCAGGATGACAGGGCTCTTCAGGTCGCTCGAGGCCTTGATGATGGCCTGCAGCTGCTCCATATTGTTAAAGTTGAATGCGGGAATGGCATAGCCGCCATTGATGGCCCTCTTGAACATCTCGCGGGTGTTCACCAGGCCTAAATCCTTGTAGTTTACCATAATAATAATGTTTTAGAAAAAAAGTAATCCTATTTTCAGACCGCAAAATTAACAATTTCTTTTGTACCCTGCAAATTTTTCTCCGTTTTTCTTCTACCTTTTCAGATTTCTTTATATATCGCAATTCAGACCCAGCCCCCACTAACCTTCTCCCGAAGGGGAGGCTTGCAGCGGAACTCCAAAGCCTTCCCCTCGGGGGAAGGTTGTCGGGGGCTGAGAATAAGCCGTTCTTTCTCATCGAAAAAGCCGTTCTTTCGATTTGAATAAGCCGTTCTTTCTCCAAGCCCTTAAAATGCGGCCTTCCGGAAAACCGCATAAAACCGATAAAACCACTTCATCCTGGCTCAAAAAAACTGAAAAGAAAAGTCAGAAAGGGTGATATATCCAGAAAAAAATCGTAACTTTGCACCCAACAATAAGAACGAAACATGGATTTCTTGACAATCTTCATAGTTGCTTTGCTTCCTGCCGCCCTTCTATGGTGGTATATCTGGAAACAGGACAAGAAAAAGGAGCCTACAAAATGGCTTGCTAAAGCTACAGGCTACGGGGCGATTATCATTTTCCCTGTTGCCTTTGTAGAGATGGTGATAAGTTCAGTGCTGTTCTATCCTGAAGGTAGTCCTACAACACTTTTTGGGACTACTGTGACTGCTTTTCTGGTGGCTGCTATTCCAGAAGAGACGTTTAAGCTTCTGGCCTTGTGGCTGGTGCTTCGAAGAAATCCTTATTTTGATGAGCATTTTGATGGGATTGTATATGCGGTGTGCGTTGGGTTGGGGTTCGCAGCTATAGAAAATGTAGGTTATCTCTTTAGTAATATCGAAGACTGGATGTCTGTAGCATTCCTCCGTTCGTTAATGGCCGTTCCTGGCCACTATGCTTTTGCTATCCTGATGGGGTATTATTACTCCAAATACCATTTTATAGATCATTCCCTCAAAACGGCCGCTTTAATCATCGTCGCACCAGTATTGGTACATGGGTTGTATGACGCGCTGTTGATGACATCGATGATTAATGCAGCACTTGGAGGCATCTGTTTTATCATAACCGTGATAATGGTATGTCGGCTTCATGTTTATGCCCGTAAGAAGATTCTTTCAATGATTGATACATGAGCCGAGAAGCAATTGGATGACCTTCTGTAAGTGACAATTTGCACAGAATGGCCAAGGTTTTCGCTGAAAACTTTGGCTGTGTGGCGAAAAAAGCGTACCTTTGCAGCCGCTTAGCCCAAAATAATATGCAAGACATCAGAAATATCGCTATCATAGCGCACGTAGACCACGGAAAGACAACACTTGTAGACAAGATGATGCTGGCCGGAAACCTTTTCCGCGAGGGACAGAACCTGAGCGGGCAGGTGCTCGATGCCAACGACCTGGAGCGCGAGCGAGGCATCACCATCCTCTCGAAGAACGTATCCATCAACTGGAAAGGCACTAAGATTAACATTATTGACACACCGGGACACTCGGACTTCGGAGGCGAGGTGGAGCGCGTGCTCAACATGGCCGACGGTTGTCTGCTGCTCGTCGATGCCTTCGAGGGACCGATGCCGCAGACACGCTTCGTGCTGCAGAAGGCCCTGCAGATAGGACTGAAGCCCATCGTCGTAGTGAACAAGGTGGACAAACCTAACTGCCGGCCGGAGGAGGTCTACGAGATGGTGTTCGACCTGATGTTCTCGCTCAATGCCACCGAAGACCAATTGGATTTCCCTGTGGTCTATGGCTCGGCGAAGAACGGATGGATGGGGCCTGACTATAACAAGCCTACGGACAACATCACCTACCTGTTGGACAAGATTGTGGAGGTGATTCCTGCTCCACAGCAGTTAGAGGGCACGCCGCAGATGCTCATCACCAGCCTGGACTTCTCTTCTTATACTGGTCGCATCGCCGTAGGCCGCGTACACCGTGGTTCGTTGAAGGACGGCCAGCAGGTGACTATCGCCCACCGCGACGGCTCGCAGGAAAAGACGAAAATCAAGGAGCTGCATACCTTCGACGGCATGGGCCACCACCGCACGGACTCAATTGACTGCGGCGACATCTGTGCTGTTATCGGCTTAGAGAAGTTCGAGATTGGCGACACCATCTGCGACCTGGAGAACCCCGAGCCGCTGCCGCCCATCGCCATCGACGAGCCGACCATGTCTATGCTCTTCACCATCAACGACTCGCCGTTCTTCGGCCGCGAGGGCAAGTTCGTCACCTCGCGCCACATTAACGACCGCCTGATGCGTGAGCTGGAGAAGAACCTCGCCCTACGTGTGGAGCAGTTTGAGGACTCTACTGACAAGTGGGTGGTCTCCGGCCGCGGCGTGCTTCACCTATCGGTGCTCATCGAGACCATGCGCCGCGAGGGCTACGAACTGCAGGTCGGCCAGCCTCAGGTTATTTATAAAGAGATTGACGGACAGAAGTGCGAGCCTATCGAGGAACTGACCATCAACGTCCCCGAGGAGTTCGCTTCGAAGATGATTGATATGGTGACACGTCGCAAGGGCGACCTCACCTCGATGGAGACACAGGGCGACCGGACGAACATGGCCTTCGAGATTCCTTCACGAGGAATCATCGGTCTGCGCACCAATATCCTCACCGCCAGCCAGGGCGAGGCCATTATGGCTCACCGATACAAGGAGTACCAGCCCTACAAGGGCGACATTGAGCGCCGCGTCAACGGCTCGATGATTGCATTGGAGACAGGCACAGCCTATGCCTACGCCATAGACAAGCTGCAGGACCGCGGCAAGTTCTTCATCGACCCGGGCGAGGAAGTCTACTATGGACAGGTGGTCGGCGAGCATGTTCACGACAACGACCTCGTCATCAACGTCTGCAAGGCCAAGCAGCTCACCAACGTGCGTGCCTCGGGCACCGACGAGAAGGCCCGCATCGTGCCGAAGGTTGTCATGTCGTTAGAGGAATGCCTGGAGTACATCAAGAGCGACGAGCTGGTGGAGGTCACCCCGAAGTCCATGCGTATGCGCAAAACCATTCTCGACCACGACCAGCGCAAGAAGGCCAACAAGGTGTGAGAAGTTATTCTACCTCGGGCACTTCAATCTGCGAGCCATAGCGGTGATACTCATTGGCAATGCTCTGCTCTTTGATGTAGAGGGCCAACTCGATGCGGCCGCACCTGACAGGAAGGGACTGGGCGATGTACTTGTCGCAGTTGGCAGCAGCCACGAACACCTCGTCGGGTACATTTGAAGAGATGGTACGCACGCGCTCGTAATCCTTGATAGAATCACAGAAGGCAGCAAGACTCTCTTCCTTGACGTAGTCAAGCTGAGCCCGCAACGGATGGTCTGCGTCGATGGAGATGATCAGCGGTGTGCCAACGGTCTTGGCGGCTAACTGTACCATCTGTACCTGCTCTAAGGTCTCGTCGCCAAAGAGACGCAACACCATGCCACCCTTCAAGGGCAGATAGCGGAACACATTCTGTTCACCACGAATCTTTGGCTGGATGTTGCGGGCATGACGGAATTCCTTCTCATACCACTCTGCATACGACTTCCTGTAGTCTGTCGTCGTGCCAGTCTTGTCGGTAATGGTCATGAACTGTGCACAGTAGTTGGGACCGCCTGCCTTCAGACCAGGACCGAAGGCCGATAGCTTCATGCCACCGAAGGGCTGACGGTTAACGACGGCTCCCGTGATGCCACGGTTGATGTAGAGGTTACCGGCCTGTACGTGGTTCTTCCAGTAACGTTGCTCCTGCTCATCAAGTGACTGCAAGCCACTGGTGAGGCCGTAGTCGAGACCGTTGACCAGACGGACAGCCTCTTCGAGCGTGTCGTAGGGTGCCACTGCCAACAGCGGGGCAAACAGCTCGGTGCGGAAGGTGAACGACGTGGGCTTCACGTCAATCTTCACCGTAGGCTTCAGGATAAACTTCTTCTCGTCGACAAACTTAGGGGCGATGAGCCACTTCTCGCCAGGTTCCAACTGGAAGGCGCGTTCCAGTTTCTCGTTGTGGTTGGTAATCATCGGGCCGACGATGTTTCCAGCATTCCAAACACCGCCCACCTTCAGCGACGAAGCACAGTCCTTCAGCTTCTCCATAAACTCGGGGCTGTCGTAGACAGAACGCTCCACAAGCAGCAGTGAGCAGGCCGAACATTTCTGACCGGCATTGCCGAAGGCCGAACGGCAGGCATTCATAATGGCATGGTCACGGTCGCCCTTGGCCGAAAGAATCATGACGTTCTTGCCACCCGTCTCTGCCGACAATGGTTTGCGTGGATTGGCATGAGCAATTGCCTGGGCTGTCTCTGTGCCGCCCGTCAGGATGATGTGCTTGACAATGGGCGATGAGGTCAGCAGCGGTGTGGCCTCACGGTCGGTGATGATCACCTGCAAAGCCTCCTTCGGCACACCGGCCTCCCAGAACGCTTTGGCGAAGAGCCAGGCCACGGGAGCTGCAACGGTAGCGGGCTTCAGGATACAGGTGTTGCCCGAGGCGAGGGCTGCCACCACACCTCCACAAGGAATGGCACACGGGAAGTTCCACGGTGAGAGCACGAGCACGGTGCCCTTGGCCTTCATCTCGATGTCGTCGAGGACGGCCAGCTTTTTCATCGTCGTGGTGTAGAAGCGGCAGTAGTCGATGGCTTCCGACACCTCCACGTCGGCCTCCTCGATGGTCTTGCCTGTAATGGCACACATCGAGCCATTCAGGTCGCCACGCATCTGACCGAGGATATTGGCAGCCTTGTACATCAGCCGATGACGCTCCTCGATAGAGGTCTTGCGCCAGCCGCCGGCATCCTCCTCGGCAATCTTCAATATCTTCTCCGTCTGCTCTTTATTGGCACGCGACATCTCGCAGACCAGCACGTCACCAGGCTGCGAACGGTCGAAGTACTTCACTCGGTCCTCATTATACACCAGCTCAGCGCCAATCTGTGTGGGTAGCAAGTCGCCAGGCTTCCAGTCACCCCAGACAGCCTTCTCACCCGTTAGCTGACCGTTGCTCTTCCACTTTGCAAATATCTTCTCCACCCACTCCTGGTTACAGAAGCGGTCGAAGTCGGTATCGGGCTCGTTAATCATCTCGTCCTGAGGCTCCTGACCCACGTAAGGCTTGTTGCGGTCCTGCGTGCGGGTTGGTACATGGCTTAGGCTGTCCTTCATGTTATAGGCATTGATGAACTGCTGTTCCAGTTCCTTCCACTCCTTCGTGTCAGGACGCAGCGAGAACGAATGGGTGAGGAAGTTGTCGGGAGCTGTGTTCTCGTCCATACGACGTACCAGATAGGAGATGGCATTAAGGAAGTGTTCCTTCTTCACCACCGGCGTATAGAGGATGACGTGGTTGCCGAGCTTCTTCTGTGCACGCCACACGTGGTTGGCCATGCCTTCGAGCATCTCGAAGCAGAAGCAGTCCTTCGGCGTGTGGTACATCTCCGTGAGCAAATAGGCGTAGGAGATGGTGAAGAGGTTGTGCGAGGCCATGCCGATGTGGAGCACCTTCGCATTTTCGGGCTTCAGTCCTCGCTCTATGATGTGCAGGTAGTTGGCATCGACCTCTGTCTTGTCAGGACGAACGGGATTAGGCCATCCGCGAAGGTCGCTGACAATGTTCTCCATGTCGAGGTTACAGCCTTTCACGATACGCATCTTGATAGGTGAGCCGCCGGCGGCCACACGTGCCTTGGCAAACTCCAGCAGCTCTGTCTGGAAGTCCCAGGCATCGGGCAGATAGGCCTGCACCACAATGCCCGCCTCGTAGTTCTTGAACTGCGGTTGCGAGAGCACGTCCTTGAAGAGCTTCATCGTCAGGTGGGCATCCTTGTATTCCTCCATGTCGAGATTGATGAACTTCGGCCGTGTCACGCCCTCCGGCGTAGTATAGGGATTGTCGATGGCGGCTTGGTACAGCTCCGACATGCGGCGGATAAGCTCAGGGAAGCTCTCCTTGTAGTTCAGTGCGTGGGTCTGTGCATAGATGCCTGATATTTTCACGCTGATATAGTTGATGTCGGGCTCCTTCAGGGCTTCGAGGTAGGAGTAGTAGCGCTTGTCAGCCTCTCCGTTTCCCAGTACCACCTCTCCGAGCAGGTTCACGTTCTGCCCGATGTCCTGATTAAAGCGAGTGGCTAAGTGCTTTGTTAGGTTTGGACGGGCAGCATTGATGATGACACGGCTGGTATCACGGCGCAGACGCCACTTGATAATGGGCACGGCTGCCCAGTTGAACAGCGGTTGGTAGGCAAACTTCTGGTACATCCAGAAGAGCGAGTGGTCGACGGGGTCTAAGAATTTGGGTATGCCGTATTGGTCAATCAAGTCCTTCACACGTCGGGCCAGCTTCTGCGTGTCGCGCACCTGGCTTGTCTCGTCGAGCATACGGACGATGAACTTCTTATCGCTCGGTGTCGTCACCATCGTGCCATACATGTGCTGTTCGTTCTTCTCTGTCTTGGTGAGTCCCGAATAGCTCTCGTCGTAGAGTTTTCTCATCCATGAGAATACCTCTTCGATTGTCGGTAATTTCTGCTCAGTCATAGATTATAGCATTTTTTAGTTAAACATGATTCTAATACTTCGATATCTCGTTCACCTTCTTGTGCTTGCTGATCTGCAGCGAGGTTTTAGGGAAGAATTCTTCTAACAGGCTGTACAGGTCGGGGTCGTACTCCTGTAGTTCCTCACGGGTGTTACACCAGTTGTGCTTTCCGTCGAGATGGTCCATCTCGGCATTCACATTGAACCAGTCCTGAACGGCCTCGGCGAAATACTCCTCCTTGTCGGTAATGCGGTAGGTGCCGTCGAGGATTCCGCTTGCCTTGGCATTCTCATAGCATTGCTTCAGCCGGTCGTCGAAATCGGGCACGGCTACCATCAGCCCAATGAGGTGGATGGAGTGAGCAAACTCATGGATGAGGATATCCTCGGCGTGGTACTTGTCTATCTGGTAGGCCAGCACGTTCTCCTCGGCACAGCTTGTCAGCGGCAAGTTCAGGTCGCCGCCCAGGCCACGGGCACGGAGGTCCCAGTTCAGTGCCGTGTCGTTGATCAGGTAGTGGTGCTCTGGTATGTCAGTCGTTCCCTCGTAACGGCCCATGATAGCCACTCGCGTCCCACGGTTCACCATTGAGTCGAGCACGTTCTTGGGCAGCATCGAGGTCATGGCATAGAGCGTGCGGTGGGCAGCCACGAAGGCAGAGTCGGGCACACGCCACGAAGAGATAAGGGCAATGCCATTCACGTCCACATACTTCTTGTAAAACGAATCAAGTTCCAGTGAGTCAGGCGGCGTCGTTACCTCGCAAACAGGAATATCCAACACTTCTTTTTCAGTCACTTCCTGCTGTCTCGGCTGCTGGCAGGCAACAACAGCCAGCGCCGCTCCCATCGATAATAAAGTTTTAGTTTTCATGTTATTGGTTTGATGTTGTTTACAGTTGGCAAAGATAAATAAAATGCAGAATATATTCAAAAGATTAACACAGATTAATAATAAAAAGAGAGTTACGGATTGTCTCCATAACTCTCTTTGCTGTCATGCCTTTCATCACTTATCACTTCAATATGTCGGCCTGCAGCCGCTCCACGCCTCCCGTCACGGGACTAATCCATAGCTGGGTGGTGTAGCGTTTGTTGAAGAGCTCAGCACTGAGCAGCTCCACGTTGCCAAACTGTGCAGCGGGGAACTCGGCCTGGGCAATCTGGTCAATGCCCTGATGGAGGGTGCTGCGCATACGTCCGGGGATATTCACGTAGATGCCCGACTCGTAGACCTTCTTTTTCGTCTTGGCAGCAGCTTCCTCATCGGTGGGCGGCAATTGGCTGATGTCCTCAATGGTGATGTAGAACGGTTCGCCTGAGAGATCGTCGGCATCGACCATACCCAGTTCTTCCGACAGGCGGAAGAGCACCTCGCGGCTGACGGGCTTCTCAGGAACAAAAGTGAGGATATATTCCGTGGTGTCGCATGTCGTGACGCCCTCGAAGAGTGAGCGCAGGGCCTGTTCCTGGGTGTCCAGCTGGGCGAGCATGAGCTTCAGCTGCTGCCCGTCCTTAGGCATGAAGTCGGCCTGACCCTTGATGAGCAGGCTGCGATTCTCGCGCAGGTCGTAGATTTCGCGTGAGGTTAGCTCCGCCATCTTCGCCGTGCTGCCGGCAGCCAGAATCTCCTCGTTCATGTACTGGCGAGGGTTCAGTGGTGCGGCCTTCTGTGCCGGGGTGAACGTAGTCGGTTGCACCTCAGCTGTCGGCTCGGCGTTGATGCTGAGCAGTCGGCCGTCGTCGGCCAGGGCCACATTGGCGGCTACGGTCTTGGCGTTGAACTTCACGGCGTAGGCTTTCTGCTTGTCGGCCTGCCCAAAAGCAGTCTGCGCGATGCTCACCACGCGGTGGCTTACACGAGGCTCCAGGCTGACGTTTTGCAGACGCAGATAGCGCTGGGCATAGCTGGCAAAGTCGCCTGGCTCGTAGGCCGTGCGTTCTACAAGCACGCTGATACGCAGGGCAGTACGTGGCAGATAGTAGACGGCACCCTCAGGGGTCACGCCGGGGTGGTAGGCGCTGACCGTGGTCTGAGCGATTGCGCTTACGCTAAATGATAAATGAAAAATGATAAATGATAAATTCAGCAGGATGCGGCTCATAATCTTATTTTCGATTTACGTATTTTCGATTTTCGATTTGTTACCAACGCGGCAGCAAATTCTTCACTCTTCACTCTTCACTTTAAGAAAAGCTTTCGGCAGGTAGTCGATGATGTCGCTGGCTATGAGGCTCTCCTCTCCCAGTTCTGCTGCGGCGAGGTCGCCTGCCAGCCCGTGCAGGTAGACGGCCAAGATACAAGCTTCGCGCTGGTTGTATCCGCGTGCCAGCAAGGCGGTGATGATGCCTGTGAGCACGTCGCCGCTGCCCGCCGTGGCCATACCGGCATTGCCCGTGGTGTTGAACGCCACACGGCCGTCGGGCATGCAGATAGCCGTATGATGGCCTTTCAGCACGACGTACCCCTGCAGTTTCTCGGCCAGCTGTAGCGCCTTCTTCAGTCGTTCGAAACTGTCTACACACTGGCCTTCCAGACGGTCAAGTTCACGAGGATGGGGCGTGAGGATGATTCCCTTGGGCAGTTGCATGAGCCAGGCGTGGCGTGCAGCGAGGATGTTCAGCGCGTCGGCATCGGCCACCACTGGACAGGTGGCGCGCCGCAGCTGTGCAATCATGGCGATGGACGTCTGCTCCGTGGTGCCCATTCCCGGCCCTATGCCGATGGCCTGGAAGTCGTCGGTACCCATAGCCTCGCTGAAGGTAGTCTCCTCGCGGTCCAGATGGAGCACTGCCTCGGGAACGGCGGTCTGCAGGATGGGCACATTGCGTCGCGGCGTGTGTACCGTCACCTTCCCGACCCCGGAGCGCATGCATGCCTTGGCGGCGAGGACAGCAGCCCCGGCCATGCCATAGCTGCCGGCCACGAGCAGGGCGTGGCCCATGGTGCCTTTATGGCTGAAGACGTTGCGTGGGCGCAACAACGGGCGCACGTCGTCGATGTTGGTCATGGTGTAGAGCGCGTCAAGACTGTCGATGCCTTCCTGGCTCAGACCGATGTCGAGGACCTCTACTTCGCCCAGGAACTGCTGGTTCTCCGGAAAGAGGAACGACAGCTTCAGCTGTCCGAGGGTCAGCGTGACGTCGGCCTTGATAATGTTCGCCCGGACGTTGTAGGTGTTGTCCTCCGTCATCAGTCCCGACGGCACGTCGATGCTCACCACCTGTGCGGGCGAGGCATTGATGTATTTCACTAATGAGGCGAATCCTCCGGCCAGCGGCTTATTCTGTCCAGAGCCGAAGAGCCCGTCGACGACGAGCATGCCCTCCTCTAATCGTGGCGGGTCGAACTCCTGCGTCACCTCGGTGAAGAGCGAACGCCCCTTGCGGTCGGTGAGCCGCTGGCGGTTCACGGCACAGTCGGCGGAGAGCTGGCCTGAAATGTTGAAGAGGAATGTCTGCACCTGATAGCCGTCGTCGCTTAACATGCGCGCCACGGCAAGGGCATCGCCGCCGTTGTTGCCCGGTCCGGCAAACACCACCACGGGCACCTCGGCCGTCCATCGCTCCATGATGGAACCGGCAACGGCACGGGCCGCACGCTCCATCAGGTCGATGCTCTTCACCGGCTCGTGCTCGATGGTGTAACGGTCTATTGCCTTTATCTGACTGTTAGTAAAAATCTTCATAACGTGGCTGGCTACACGTGAATGTCCGCGTTGCGAGGACTGTTCTTATATTTGTACGCTGCAAAAGTACAAAAATCTTTCCACACACAAAAAGAATTTACATTTTTTATTGCATGTAGCTGTGAACACAATCATTTATGCCTCGTGAAAACGCTTCATACACCCCTTTGGGCATTGAACCGTCCTTTCCGGTCGAATAAGCCGTTCTTTCCGGTCGAATAAGCCGTTCTTTCAAATCGAATAAGCCGTTCTTTCCGGTCGAAAAAGCCGTTCTTTCCGGAAACCGCTTCAGAAACTTTGCAGCGTCGGCTCCTGAATAACTGTCAGTAATGTTGAAAGGGAGGAAAAAAAACTGAACTTTTTTTGCCATTCCGCATAATTTGTGTACCTTTGCGCGCAACTATGACATTACACGTATTCAATCCTGAGCACGACATCGCGCTGGCTTCCGGGCTGGAGAACTTCACGGCCCCTCATGCCGGGCGGCAGTTGCGCCACGACCTGGGATTCCTGCCCGCTCTGTGGGCGGCAGCCGACGACTGTGTCCTTGTGGAGGACGCGGAGCTGGCTCAGGCTTCGCTGAGGCGGATAGCCGTGGCGGCGAAGAAATACCTCGGGGTAAGAGGGTCAAAGGTCGAGAGCCTGAGGTCAAAGGTCGAGGGTCTGAAGTTGGATGCCGTGGAGCCCTGGGGATGGGATGCTGCCCTTCGTGGCCGTCTGAGGAGGATGGGCGTGGCCGAGGAGCTGCTGCCCGATGACGAGCAGCTGCAACTGATACGCGAATTGTCTCACCGCCGAACGTCGGCAAGGCTGCTGCAACGGCTGGCCGACGATGGGCTGGCAACGGCCGTGAGCAAGATGCCCATAGAGTGCTGCTCTGCCGACGAGGTGGAGGCTGCGCTGGCTCGCTGCTCCCGCGCCGTGATGAAGGCGCCGTGGTCGTCAAGCGGTCGCGGTGTGCGCTTCGTTATCGACGTTGAGAGCACAGAGAACAATACGCCGAGTCCAGACCCCACCCCTGCCCCTCCCCTTGATGGGAGGGGAGCGGCTGCGCTGAAGGGATGGGTACGTGGTGTGCTGGCACGTCAGGGCAGCGTGATGGTAGAGCCTTATTATAATAAGGTAAAGGACTTCGGCATGGAGTTTGAGGCCGGTGCCGACGGCGTGGTCAGCTATTGCGGGCTGTCGCTCTTCCATACGGCCAACGGAGCCTACACGGGCAACATCGTGGCTACGGAGCAGAGGAAACGGGAGATAATGAGCCGGTACCTGTCGACGGAACTCCTGGACAGGGTGGGGGAGCGCATCTGCCAACACCTGACAGACATGCTGCAAGGCCGGTATCAGGGGCCGCTGGGCGTGGACATGATGATAGTAGGCGCGCAGGCAGGCTTCCTGCTGCATCCCTGTGTGGAGATTAACCTGCGCCGCACCATGGGGCATGCCGCGCTGGCACTCACGCCCGACGATGACGACCGCATGGGCGTGATGCGCATCACGTATGCCAATGGCTGCTATAAATTGGGAGTTGAAAAATTAAGGAGGAGTGAAGGGGGAGTGAAAGAGGAGTGAAAGAGGAGTGAAAGGGATGTTTGTTTCACAGCAGAAAGTATTGTCCCTTTCACTCCCTTTTCACTCCCCTTTCACTCCCTTTTAATTCCTACTATGAATCTCGCAGTTGGCAGGCTGCTTGATGTTTTCGTCGATGGTAATGGAGCCGATGCTGTCGGCAATGATGTGGCCGGTAGTGGGATTCTTGATGTTCTCTATGTGTCCGCGAATGTCGGCATGCACGTCGCTGTACTCAAAGACGCGGTCGCAGGCCTTGTCGAAGGTGCAGTTCTCCAGGACGAGGTGGTCGGCGTAGCAGAGCAGCTGCTCTCCCGCGAGGTGGCAGTTCACTAACCGCACGTTCTTCGAGTGCCAGGCCAGGTATTCGCCGTCGAGGATGCTGTTGCAGATGGTCACGTTCTCGCACTCCCAGAAAGAGTCCTTCGTCACGATGTGGGCCTGGTTGATCAGCACGTTCTTACAATACTGGAACACGTACTTGGAGTCGCTCTTCAGGCCGTCGATGCGGACGTTCTCGCAAAACATGAAGGGATAGGTGCCGTCGTGCAGCTCCAAGTTAGTGGCCTTGATTTCCTTGCATCGCCAGAAGGTCTCGTCGGCATCGTTGATGACCACGTTCTCCAGCTTCAGGTGCTCCATCTCGCGGAACATCTTCGGCCCGTCGATACGTGTGTCGCGCATCACGAGGTGGTCGCTGTACCAAAGGGCAGAACGTGCTCCGGCATCAAACTGACAGCGCTCCACCAAAAAGCCGTGGACGTGCCATAGCGGGTACTTGCCCCAGAAGTGGCAGTCCACAACGTCAATATCTGAACATTCCTTGATAGCACTTTCGCCCTCCCCGATGGTCACGTGCTCTAACCGCAGGTGGTGGCGCTCAAAGAGCGGGCGCTCGCCCTCAAAGTGTTGGTTACGGATGATTTCCATCTCTTCTTTCTTTTCATTTTGTTGCAAAGGTATTAATAATTCGTTTAATAGCAAAATAAATAACCTCGTTTTTTTGCCGAATCGAAAAAAGTAATTACCTTTGCGCGATTTTTTTAACATATTAAACACCAAACAACATGAAAAAACTTTTTTTCTGTGCCGTCGGCCTCCTCTTTGCGCTGACGAAAACAGTGGCTCAAGAGTTGCCACCCATTCCTGTAGACCCAGAAGTCCGCATCGGAAAACTTGACAACGGACTCACTTACTACATCCGCCACAACGAGTTCCCCGAGAAGGTGGCTAACTTCTACATTGCCCAGCGCGTGGGTTCCATCCAGGAGGAAGATTCACAGCGTGGTCTGGCTCACTTCCTTGAGCACATGGCCTTCAACGGCTCTGAGCACTTCAAGGGCAACGGCATCATCGACTTTACCCGCTCGCTCGGCGTGGAGTTCGGCAGCAACCTGAATGCCTACACCAGCATCGACCAGACCGTCTATCGTGTCTGCGACGTTCCAACGACCCGGCAGAGTGCCCTCGACTCCTGTCTGCTCATCATTAAGGACTGGTCTAACGGCCTGCTGCTTGAGGAGGAGGAGATTGTGAAGGAACGCGACGTCGTGCACAACGAGTGGCGCATGGGCGAAGGTCCTACGCAGCGAATGATTACCCGTGACCTGCCGCGTATGTATCCCGGCTCGAAATATGGCGAGCGTATGCCTATCGGTCTGATGAGCGTTATCGACAGCTTCCGTCCGGAGACCCTGAGGGCCTATTATCATAAGTGGTATCGTCCTGACAACCAGGCCGTAATCGTCGTTGGCGATATCGACGTCGACCACACCGAGGCAAAGATTAAGGAGATGTTCTCCGGCATTGTCGTGCCTGAGAATGCTCCGAAGGTCGTTCCCGAGCCTGTGCCCGATAACGAGGAGCCTATCTTCATTTTCGATAAGGACAAGGAGATGCCCATCAACCAGATTCTTGTCTTCATGAAGCACGATGCCACGCAGCCCGAGGAGAAGGAGTCGATGGCCTATCTCATCGAGTTGTACATGAAGGCTGTTCTCTCTGAGATGATGAACGCCCGTCTGCGCGAGATGACCGAAGACCCCGAGTGCCCGTTCCTGCAGGCTATGGCCGATGATGACGTCTATCTGCTGGCCCGCACAAAAGATGCCTTCCAGATGGTGGGCGTGCCCAAGGACGGCAAGGACATGGAGACCCTGAAGGCACTCATCCGCGAGTCACGCAGAGCCAGCAAGTTCGGTTTCACCGCTACGGAGTATGATCGCGCCAAGGCCGAATATCTCGCCGACCTGGAGAAGCAATACACCAACCGCGACAAGCGTCGTAACGCTGAGTTCGGCGATGCCTACCGCGACAATTACCTGAACAACGAGCCCATCCCGCCGCTCGACATGCTCTATCAGATCATGCAGCAGATTGTGCCCAACATTCCCGTGGAGGCTATCAACCAGGCATTGCCCGAGCTGATCAGCGACTCGGACAAGAACCTTGTGGTCGTGGAGTGGGCACGCGAGGCCGACAACATCACCTATCCCACAGAGGATGACATGAAGGCTGCCGTGGCCGCTGCCCGTGCCGAGCAGATTGAGGGCTATGTGGACAATGTAAAGGACGAGCCGCTGATGACACAGCTCCCCGTGGCCGGAAAGATTACAGGCGAGACGGAGAACCAGACCCTCGGCTACAAGGAGTTGAAGCTCTCTAATGGCGTCACCGTGCTGCTCAAGAAGACCGACTTCAAGGACGACGAGGTGCAGCTGCAAGCTTGGTCAAAGGGCGGACAGAGCCTTTACGACGCAAAGGACTTCACCAACATGAAGGTGTTCAACGAGATTATTGGTGCCAGTGGCTTAGGCAACTTCTCCAATAGCGAACTGGAGAAGGTGCTCGCCGGCAAGAAGTGCAACGCCGATGCCACCATGGACCTCACCCGCCAGTATATGACCGCCCACAGCACACCGAAGGACCTGGAGACGATGTTCCAGATGATGTACCTCTACTTCACCGCCGTGAACAAGGACGAGAAGCGCTTCCAGAACCTGATGAACATCTTCGAGACGCAGCTGAAGAACAAGCACCTGCAGCCTCAGGCTGTCTTTGCCGACTCACTTACGCTGACTATGTACAGCCACAACCCGCGCTTCTCCAATATTCAGGTCGAAGACTTGAAGGACGTGAGCTATGACCGCATCCTTGAGATTCAGAAGGAGCGCTTCCAGAACGCCTCTCAGTTCACTTTCGTCATCGTGGGTAACTTCGACGAGCAGACCATCCGCCCGTTCATTGAGCAGTATGTCGCTTCGCTGCCCGGCAAGGGAAAGCCCGAAAATTTCCGCGACGTTCGTACCCCGGCCATGGGTGAGGTGAAGAACAACTTCATCATGAAGACCGAGAGCCCCAACGCCATGTCCTACGAGATTTGGACGGCCAAGATGCCTTACAACCTAGAAAACAGCGTGAAGATTGATGCCCTTGGCCAGGTGCTCTCGCAAATTTACCTCGCCACCATTCGTGAGGAGGAAAGCGCTGCCTATACCTGCGGCGCCTACGGCGGTTTCGACAACAGCGGCACTGACAGCTATGCACGCCTCATAGGTGTAACTCAGGGCAATCCGGAGAAGAACGCCCGTGCCGTGGAGCTGCTGCTCGAAGGAGCCAAGAAGAGTGCTGAGAAGTTCGATGCCGACATCCTGACGAAGGTGAAGGCTTACATGCTGAAGCAGGCCGACGATGACGCCAAGAACAACGGCCACTGGGTGAACATCCTCACCACATGGAAGTATCGCGGACTGGACATGCAGACCGACTACAAGAAGACCGTCGAAGCCCTGACACCTGAAGTCATGCAGCAGTTCCTCCAGCAGATTCTTGCTGCCGGCAACCACACCGAGGTCATCATGATGCCCGAAAAGTAGGGTTAGGCTCCGTTCTAACCTACATAATAAAACCTCCCCAAACCTTTCGACGGGTTTGGGGAGGCTTCATTTTCATTCATCAATATCAATTTACTTTGGCTGCTTACCGATATAAGCGAGGATTCCTCCGTCGACGTAGAGCACGTGGCCGTTGACGGCGTCGGAAGCATGGCTTGCGAGGAACACAGCGGGGCCACCGAGTTCAGAAGGATCGAGCCAGCGTCCGGCAGGAGTCTTGGCGCAGATGAAGCTGTCGAACGGATGGCGGCTGCCGTCGGGCTGACGCTC
>JAGCNO010000039.1 GCA_017645905.1 Prevotella sp.
CAGTTGATGGTTACCGTAGCCGTGCAGCGAGTGAACTCCGAGCCGTCGGAATAGCCCACGAGACCGCCACAGCCGCCGTTGGACAGAGTGCTGGTGCTGGTACCGGGGCCTTCGCCCATCGAGCCGTTGAACGAGCAGTCCGTGAACGTGCAGTTCACAGCCACGCCGATGAGACCGCCCATCGTCCATTTACCGCTGATAGTGCCTGTGAACGAGCATTTGTCCGTGGCCTGGACATTCGTGCCTTTCGCCACGAGACCTCCCACCGTATACTCGCCAGTCGTGGTGATGTTCGCATTCGCCGAACAATTGTTCAGGATGATGGAGGGCACCCCCTCGATGCCCGTTCCGGGACTTGCAAAACCTACAAGCGCTGCCGAACAATAGTTATTCGTGACACTACCTTTGAAATGGCAGTTGTCGAGCACGAGTCCAAGCGGGCTTTCCACAGCCAACACAAACGCCGCCGAGTATGCTCCGCTGTAAGTCCCTGGCAGCGTCCCCTCCAGCGTAAGGTCCTTGATAGTGGCACCGTTTTCCGCGAAATCGAACATTGCCGTGCCGTAGCCATAGTCACCGCTGCCTGTCGGCGTGTTGACGAAGTTATATATCTTGTATCCTTGGCCGTCGAACGTGCCGGCGAATGTAGATGGATTCACAGGGTCACCGGTGTTAAACCGCCCGCCTCCGCAATTGATGTCATTCGCAAGCTTTACCGTTTTTCCCATGTAATTATCGTTGTGCACATTGGCCATGAACGCCTGGAGTTGTTCAAGCGAAGAAATCGTGATAACATCTTCCGCCCATGTCCTCTGTTCGACCGCACACAGCAAGAGCAGCATCATGGCCGCCCGCCTCGAAAAATCAATGAAAGTGTTCGTCTTATTGTTCATATCGCTCGGTTTTTTATGTTCGACGGTGCAAATATACGAAAAAATCCTGAGAGCGATACAATCTCTCGGGATTTTTTTCGGGGAGCGGGCCTGCGGGCTGTCGCGGCAGCGAAATCGTTTCCGTAAGTTTTTTGCCTTAATTCCTCTAAAATATTTGCAAGTCTCGGAAATAGTTGCTATCTTTGCAGAAACTTTAGAATTTGGAAGTTTATCGTTTATAGTTAAAAGGAAAATAAAATGGCTAAAATTGTAACATTGGGCGAGATTATGCTCCGCCTGTCTCCGCAAGGAAACGACCGTTTCATTCAGAGTGAATCATTCCGCATCATCCCCGGCGGTGGTGAGGCTAACGTGGCTATCTCTGTGGCTAACTACGGACATGAGGCTTACTTCGTGACGAAGTTGCCGAAGCATGAGATCGGACAGATTGCTGTGAACGCGCTGCGCCGCTATGGTGTGAATACCAGTTATATTGCCCGTGGGGGTGACCGCGTGGGTCTGTATTATGCTGAGACGGGTGCCTCGATGCGTCCCTCGAAGGTGATCTACGACCGTGCTCACAGTGCCATCGCCGAGGCTGATCCGAAGGATTTCGACTTCGACAAGATCATGGAGGGTGCTGCCTGGTTCCACTGGAGTGGCATCACGCCCGCCATCAGCGACAAGGCTGCCGAGCTGACGAAGCTGGCTTGTGAGGCTGCCAAGCGTCAGGGGGTGACCGTCAGTGTCGACCTGAACTTCCGCAAGAAGCTGTGGACCTCTGAGAAGGCTATCTCGATCATGCGCCCGCTGATGAAATATGTAGACGTGTGCATCGGTAATGAGGAGGATGCTGAGCTCTGCCTGGGCTTCAAGCCCGATGCCGACGTAGAGGGCGGTAAGACCGATGCCAGCGGTTATGAGGGCATCTTCAAGCAGATGATGGCTGAGTTCGGATTCAAGTATGTGGTGTCAACGCTCCGTGAGAGTTACAGTGCTACGTATAATGGCTGGAAGGCCCTGATCTACGATGGCAAGGAGTTCTACCAGTCGAAGCGCTATGAGATCAACCCGATCATCGACCGCGTGGGCGGCGGTGACTCGTTCTCAGGCGGACTGATCCACGGTCTGCTGACAAAGGAGACACAGGGTGAGGCCCTTGAGTTCGCAGTGGCTGCATCGGCCCTGAAGCACACGATCAACGGTGACTTCAACCTGGTATCAATTGAAGAGGTGGAGAGCCTGGCCGGCGGTAATGCCAGCGGACGCGTTCAAAGGTGATTTTAATGACGGAATTTCGTGATGACGTTATAACGGAATAACGTGATATCGAAACAACGAAACCGAAACAACGAAATATCGCAAAACAATGGCAAAGTTTGATAAATTAGCAGTGATGAAGAAAATCGGCGATACCGGTATGGTGCCCGTTTTCTATCACAAGGATTTGGAAGTGTGCAAGAACGTGGTGAAGGCCTGCTACGAGGGTGGTGTCCGCGCCTTCGAGTTCACGAACCGTGGCGACTTCGCTCAGGAGGTGTTCGGCGAACTGGTGAAGTGGGCTGACAAGGAATGTCCCGAGCTGGCTCTGGGTATCGGCTCCGTGGTGGATGCTCCGACGGCTGCGATGTATCTGCAGCTGGGGGCCTGCTTCGTGGTTGGTCCGCTGTTCAATCCCGACATTGCACCTGTGTGCAACCGTCGCCTCGTGCCTTACTGCCCGGGCTGCATGACCGTCTCTGAGATCGGCAAGGCTCAGGAACTGGGTTGCGACCTGACGAAGGTATTCCCCGGCGATGTCGTCGGACCGAACATGGTGAAGGGTCTGAAGGCTCCGATGCCCTGGTCGAAGATCATGGTGACCGGCGGTGTTGCTCCCGAGGAGGAGAACCTGAAGAGCTGGTTCAAGGCAGGCGTGTACTGCGTCGGCATGGGCTCGAAGCTGTTCCCCTCGGACAAGGTGAAGGCCGGCGACTGGCAGTACGTGACCGACAAGTGCCGTGAGGCTCTCGGCTACGTGGCCAAGGCCCGCGCTTAAACGACCATCCCCTCTGCCTTAACGGGTAGGGGGGATTTTTTATTTGCTCATGAGATTCTGGCTATACATATTATCAATCATACTCCTATCAGCTTGTTCACGTACGGACAGAGACGCGGTGGATAAGTTGAATTCTCTCTCCTATGCTTCTCATTACCGTGACGTGGACTCCGCACAGCACTATGCTGAGCGGGCCTATGAGCTGTCTGGCAGCTATGACGAGGGCAGGGCAGAGGCCTGCAACAATATGGCCTTCGTCTGCATCGTCCGTATGCAGTACGACCAGGCGCAGCGGCTGTTGGAGGAAGCCCTCAAGGTGAGCGACAACCAGGTGGAGTGCATGGTGGCCTATGTACAGCAGATGCGCCTCTGTCAGCGTCGCTCCAGAAACCGTGAGTTCCATGAGTTCCGTGAGTTGGCCGACCAGGCCCTGAGCCGTATCAATGAGGAGCGTGACGAACTCTCTCCCCGTATGCAGTGGCGTCTGAGATATGCCGAGAGTGAGTATGCCATCGTCAACTCTACCTATTATTACTACGTCGGTCTTGAGGAGAAATCGATCAAGGCCCTGAGTGAGATTAATCTTGCTGAGGTCCAGCGTGATACGGCTCAATGGCTGAACTATCTCTATAACGTTGGAGCCGGCGGTATTATTACCCAGGGCACCCAACAGGAGATCAACCAGAAGGAGTTCGACCAGCTGATGCGCTGCTTCCTCATGGCCCGTCAGGCAGACTATCCATTCTTTGCTGCCAACGCCCTCGAGGCCTTGTCGGAACACCTGATGGACGACGCCAGCCGCAGTCAGCTGCTGGCAGACAACCTGCCCGCCTTGAAATTCATCAATCCGGACGACGTGGACGAGGACATGCTGGCAGGCTGGCTGGCCGAGAACGCACTCAGCATCTTCGAACAGTATGGCGACATCTATCAGATAGCCGGTGCCTACCGAACGCTCGCATCCTGTTTCCGTCAGATAGGCGATTACGAGAGTGCCCTCTATAACCTTGAACAGGCACTTTCCGACTCACTCATCCATCAGGCCCCCGACCTTGTGGCCTCCATCCGTGAGCAGTTGAGCGTAGCCTTTGCCGCCATCGACGACAAGCCGCAGAGCGACTATAACCGTAACCTGTACCTCGACCTTCAGGAGACCACCCGTCAGGACCGTCAGTTGGAGGCACGTGCCAGTCAGTATGAGAAGACGGCGGTACAGCTGAACATCATGATGGGTGCTGTGGTGATAGCCATCGTGCTGTTGCTGTTCTCGCTGTGGCTGTTCAACCACATGAACCGTCAACATGCCAGTGAGGACATCTCCGACGACCTGTTTGAACAGAAGCGTGAGGAACTGGCGGTGCAGCGGCTGCGCGTGGAGAACGCAGAGCGGCTGAACCTGGAGCAGCGGGCAAAGATCTCACTCGTCAACAGCGTCACGCCGTTCATCGACCGTATCATCCACGAGACCAGCCGTTTGGAGGGCGAGGGGAGTGAGGAGCGGCTCGAATACATCCGTGAACTCACTGACCAGATCAATGCCTATAACGATGTGCTCACCTACTGGATCCAGCTGCGCCAGGGAGACCTCAGCCTGCATATCGAGAGCTTCCGTCTGCAGCATCTCTTCGACATCCTCGCCAAGAGTCGTACATCGTTCCAGATGAAAGGCGTGGACCTGACGGTAGAACCTACGGAGGCAGTGGTGAAAGCCGACAAGGTGCTCACCCTCTTCATGCTGAACACGATGGCCGACAATGCCCGTAAGTTTACCAGTCGCGACGGCCGGGTGACAGTCACCGCTTCGGAACTTGCAGACAGTGTGGAGATTGCCGTCGAGGACACCGGGCAGGGTATGACCGAGGAACAGCTTGCCCATCTCTTCGATCCCAAACCCATCCGTCAGGATAATCTTCAGACCTCCCACGGCTTCGGGCTGCTCAACTGCAAGGGTATCATCGAGAAGTACAGGAAGGTCAGTCAGATCTTCTCCGTCTGCACCATTGCTGCCACAAGCACACCCGGCAAGGGCAGCCGGGTCTTCTTCCGTCTGCCGAAGGGCATCCTCCGTCTGTTGCTGCCGTTGCTGGGACTCTTCTGGACAAGTTCTCTGACGAGTCAGGCGGCTAATTCTCCTGCGTCGGCGGATGAGCTCGAGCGGGCCAGTGGTTACGCCGACTCCGCCTATTTCTCTAATCTGAACGGTACCTTTGAGCGGACGCTGCTCTTTGCAGACTCCTGTCGCAGTTGTCTTAACAGATATTACCTCAAGACGCATCCGCACGGCCGCTATCTGATGCGCAGGATGGGCAACTTGTCGCTGCTGGCGCCGGAGATCAAGTGGTTCCACGACAGCGTGAAGACGAACTATCATGTCATCCTCGACATCCGTAACGAGAGTGCCGTCGCTGCCCTCGCACTCCATGAGTGGCAGTTGTATAGCTATAACAACCGCATATACACCCAGCTCTTCAAGGAGATGTCGGCCGACAACACCCTCGGCGATTATTGCCGGGCCATGCAGCAGTCGCAGACCAACAAGACGATTGCCGTCATATTGCTCGTCCTGCTGCTGCTGGCCATCGTACCTGCCTACTATCTGCTCTACTATCGTCACCGCCTCTATGACCGTTTCCTGCGCGAACGACAGCGTGAGACGAGTCTTGAGATGCTCGACGACGAGATCCGCAAGGCAGAGCTGGAGGACGGCAACCTGCACGTCTCCAATGCCGTGCTCGACAACTGTCTGTCGGCCTTGAAGCACGAGACGATGTATTATCCCTCGCGGATCCGTCAGTTGCTGGATGCCGGTGAGGTGGTGTCGCTGGGAGAGGTCACCGGCTACTACCGTGAACTCTACGGCGTGCTCAGTCAACAGGCCATGCGTCAGGTCGAGCGCATCCGTCTGCATCTGAAGCCCCTTGAGGGTGGGGTGCTGGGCGACGAGTCGCTCATGAGGTATCTTTATGAGATACTCCGGAAGTATGCCGGACAGAAGAAACTCGACATGACCTTCTCACAGACAGACGGTCAATATGTAGAGGTGCGCGTACCCATGCCTGCCCTGAAACTCACTGAGCAGGAGGCTGCTGACCTCTTTACGCCCTCGAAAGAAAACATCCCCTTCCTGCTCTGTAGGCAGATTGTGCGTGATCATGGTGAGGCCACGAACCGTCGCGGCTGTGGCATCCGCGCGGAAATCGTCGACGGCGTCACTAATGTCGTCATCACGCTCCCGGCGGTCATTAATCGGAATAAGGAATCGGGATAACGGAATAACGTGATAACGATAGATCGTGATAACGATATAACGGAATAACGACAGAACGACATCAATTAAAAAATAAATTATATGGATAGCTTTAAAGTCATTATCGTTGAGGATGTGCCTCTGGAACTGAAGGGCACCCTCGGTATCGTACGCTCCGACATCCCCGAGGCGGAGGTGATCGGTACAGCCGAAAACGAGCCAGCCTACTGGCGGCTGCTCAAACAACAGATTCCTGATCTGGTGCTGCTCGACCTCGGTCTCGGCGGCTCTACCACCGTTGGCGTGGAGATATGCCGCCACACGAAACAGCTCCATCCCCAGGTGAAGGTACTCATCTTCACGGGCGAGATCCTGAATGAGAAACTGTGGGTGGACGTGCTCGACGCAGGTGCCGACGGTATCATCCTGAAGACAGGCGAGCTGCTTACGCGTCGCGATGTCTCGGCCGTGATGGACGGCAAGCAGCTGGTGTTCAATGAGCCTATCCTCGAGAAGATCGTAGAGCGCTTCAAGGCTTCCGTCAGCGGACAGATCGTGAAGCAGGAGGCCTTGGTCAACTATGAGATCGACGAGTACGACGAGCGTTTCCTGCGTCATCTGGCCCTTGGCTATACGAAGGAACAGATTACGAATCTCCGTGGAATGCCCTTTGGCGTGAAGAGTCTTGAGAAACGACAGAACGAACTCATCCAGAAACTCTTTCCCGAGGGTGTCGGCGGCATCAACGCCACACGTCTGGTAGTGCGTGCCCTTGAGTTGCGTATCCTCGACATCGATAACCTGGTGGCAGATGATGAGTGAGGCGAGAAGACGTAAGGCGATACGGCGAAAAGGCGTGATAGCCTTCATGCTGCTGGGAGCTGAGTTACTGCTCTTCATCCTCTCGTGGCTTCTTTCTGCCACGAGGATGGAGGGTGTGCGCTCCCTGCTCTCCAGTGAGGGCATACGCTGGTTCTTCGGCTCTTTTACGGAGATGGTGGCCTCGCCGCTGCTCGTGTGGCTGTTGCTGGGACTCATCGCCTATGGCTGTCTGAACCGCTCCGGCCTGCTCTCCATCACGAAATCCCAATTCACAATCAGTTATCGGCAACGCGTGGCCCTGCGTGTCGCTTTGGTGTTTATGTTCATCTATGTGGTCATGATTGCCTTGCTCACGCTAATGCCCCACGCCATTCTTCTTTCGGCCACCGGCTCGCTGTTCCCATCAGCGTTCAGCCGCAGCCTGATTCCCATTCTGGCCTTCGGCATCTGTCTCGTCTCCATCTCCTACGGACTCGTCTCAGGGCACTTGAGCGGTCTCGGCGACGTACTCAGTGCCCTCAGTTGCGGAATCGCCGGTGGCGCTTCCATCATTATTCTATACCTGTTGTTTATACAGTTCTACGAATCTCTCCGCTTTGTCTTCGGCTTCGTTTAAGATGCTGCTGTCAGGTTAGGCTTTTTTCGGATAACGGCTAATGACCATCAGCGTGAGATCGTCGGCTTGCGGAATGCCGTCGGTAAAGTCGGTGACGGCCTTCTGTATGTTCTTGAAGAAAGGTTCAGGACGGGCATCCAACTTGATGGCCTGGAGTGCCATTCCGCGCAGGTGCTTGTCGCTGAGCTTCTTATGACTGGCATTCTCGGCCTCGGTGACACCGTCGGTATAGAGGAACAACAGTTTTC
>JAGCNO010000040.1 GCA_017645905.1 Prevotella sp.
ACCGTCGACACGAACATGTGTATCGTCTGTGTGGTTGGCGACCTCGACTGGTCGAACATCGGTTTCGAGACACTCGCCCTCGATGCGCTTAAGGATATCCCCGTGCGTATGGTCAGCTACGGAGGCTCGAACTACAACATCTCCTTCCTCATCCGTGAGGAGGACAAGAAGCGTGCCCTCCAGAACCTGAGCAACACCATCTTTTACAAAAAGTAAAAAGGTACAATAACAGCACAACACAAAAAATGGCAAAAGGAATTTTTCCTATAGACAAACTGCAGCAGATTGAGACGCCGTTCTACTATTACGACGCCGAGGTGCTGCGGAAGACTCTGTGTAGCATCAACGAAGAGGCAGGCAAACATGAGGGTTTCACGGTGCACTATGCCGTAAAGGCCAATGCCAACCCCAAGGTGCTGCGCCTCATACGTGAGGCGGGACTGGGGGCTGACTGTGTCAGCGGCGGTGAGATAGAGGCATCGATAAAGGCGGGATTCCCCTCATCCAAGATTGTCTTCGCGGGTGTTGGCAAGGCAGACAGGGAAATAAACATCGGTCTCGACAACAACATCTTCTGCTTCAACGTGGAGAGTATACCCGAATTGGAGGTCATCAACGAACTGGCGGCAGCTAAGGGTAAGGTGGCTCCAGTGGCCTTCCGACTCAATCCCAATGTGGGGGCACATACACATGCGAACATCACCACAGGACTGGCTGAGAACAAGTTCGGTATCGCCATGAGCGACATGATGAAAGTGATTAGTGAGGCCGACAAACTGAAGAATGTTCGTTTCGTGGGCCTTCATTTCCACATCGGTTCACAGATACTTGACATGAGCGACTTTGAGGCCCTCTGCAATCGCGTCAACGACCTTCAAAACGAACTCGAGAGCCACCGTATCCGTGTGGAACATATCAACGTTGGCGGCGGACTGGGCGTAGACTACGCACATCCGAACCGTGTGTCCATACCAGACTTCAAGGCCTATTTCGACACCTATGCCAAGAAGCTGAAGCTGCGTCCAGGACAGACGCTGCATTTCGAACTGGGACGTGCCGTAGTGGCTCAGTGCGGAAGTCTCATTACGCGTACCTTATTTATCAAAGAAGGAGCACAGAAGAAATTCGCCATTGTTGATGCGGGCTTCACCGACCTCATCCGTCCTGCCCTCTATCAGGCTTATCATAAGATTGAGAATATCACCAGCGACGAGCCAATGGAGGCATACGACGTTGTGGGTCCCATCTGTGAGTCTACCGATGTGTTCGCCAAGCAGATCGACCTGAACCGAGCCAAGCGCGGTGACTTGCTGGCCATCCGTTCTGCTGGAGCCTACGGCGAGATTATGGCCTCGCAGTATAACTGTAGAAGACTGCCAAAAGGATATATGAGCGATGAATAAGTTCTCCGTCATCATGACCGTCTATGATCAGGCGCAGGAACTGGAGAAACAGTTGCCGGCATACCTGAAGCAGACATACGAACCAGGCTATGAGGTTATCGTTGTCGACGAGTCATCTACCGACGAGACACCTGATGTGCTGAAGCGCTTGAAGAACGAGTATCCGCACCTCTATTCCACCTTTCTGCCAAAGCCCAACCGACGTATTGTTCGTCGGAAGCAAGCATTTAACGTCGGCATAAAAGCAGCTAAGAATGAGTGGATTATAATAACCAAATTATCGAGTTATCCTTTGGCTGAAGACGTGCTTCAGGCTATCTCAGAAGTCATAGCAGACAGTCCTCTGACGCTTGGCTATCACTTGAAGAAAGGTATCCGTCTGCAACCCTTCTACGACGTTGACGATGCCCGCAAACATATCCTCAGATTGGAGCGCAGGCTGAAGAAGATTCGTGAGTTTAAGCGCGGAAACTATGCATGGGGACGCTACGACTTCATCATCGTAAAGAAGGAGTTCGCTTACGAACTGCTGAGCCACTTCGAACAGAGTATCTCGGCTACCCATCTCTTTGGCATCAGGCTCAGCATACTGTGGAAGAATCTCATCCGCCGGCCATCCACTACCCTACTCGTCACGTCTCCTACTGACTCATGACTCCTGTCTCCTGACTCCCGATTAGCTTATGAAAGTCCTGTATCTCTATCCGAAAACCGACCAGCTCATCAGCAGACATGTGTCGCTACTGACTGAGGGTTTGCGGTATAGTGCCGACATTCGCACTGCCGACAGCGTGGGAACACTGAGGAAAGCGATACAGGAGAAGCTGCCAGACATTATCCACTGCCACGGTCTTCCTTCCGTCACTGCGGCGCGTACAATCTTCTCGACCCTGAACAAGGGAGTACGACTGGTACTCACCCTTCACGGACAGCTGGAACCGTGGGCCGACGACCGTCAGCGTAACATAGCCGCCGTATACTGGCAGAAAGAGCTAGTACAGAAGTCCTACGCAGTCATATTACTCGGAAGGCTCGAACGTACCAACTTCATGAAGACAGGCTGGAACCCTCGTATTGAAGAGATCCACAACGCTGTCATCACCAACACGATCAGTCCCCAGAAGATGAGTACCGACACCTTCGCCGTCTATCAGAAGGTGCTCGACTCCGATACCCTCGCTCTGATGGACGAGCCGACAGAACACATGCTGCGCGCCATCATCAAGGTGGGAATCATGGGCGACCGTCATTGGGCGCCTGTTCTGCCGTCAGGCAACATCGGCTGGCGACAACTGCTGCTCTATGCCGAGCACGAGAACATTCGCAACTACGTGGACTACGGCATCAGCCTGCTTGGGTGCAACGTGCCCGCCATAGACACATCAAGCGTGGCAGTATATTTCCCTGACAGCTACACAACGCCGCGCCCCGTCCGTGAGACGGTGGGAGATTATCTGGGTAAGGAGACAGAATATCTGGTGCGCATCATCTCACAGATACGTCAGCAGCCACTGTTGCTGCATCTCGTTGAACTCACCCGCGAACTATACCGCGATACGGTCGACGATGAGCTTCTCTCAGAGGCACTCAAGGAGAAAGGACTTACGGCCTTCGCACAATCGCTGATGCAGGTACTCAGCGAACAGACTGGTCTTGACGAAGGCTATATGCCGCTGCCGCCAGCCGACAACAAACTCACGCGACAAATCAGACAACAAATAACTAACCACCTAAAAATATGAATACAAACGAAAATCCTGCCGACATGCACTATCTGCAGTTGCTGTCACAGTCGTTCCCTAATATCGCCGAGGCCTCTACTGAGATCATCAACCTCGAGGCCATCATGAATCTGCCGAAGGGCACCGAGCACTTCCTGGCCGACATCCACGGTGAGAGCGAGGCCTTCCAGCATGTGCTGAAAAATGCCTCAGGAAACATCAAGCGTAAGGTCAACGAACTATTCGGCAACGATATCCGTGAGTCGGAAAAGAAAGAACTCTGCACGCTGATCTACTATCCAGAACAGAAACTCGAGCTCATCAAGGCACGGGAGACCGACCTCGAGGACTGGTACCGTATCACCATTCACCAGCTGGTAAAGGTGTGCCGCGACGTATCGTCGAAATACACGCGTTCTAAGGTACGTAAGTCGTTGCCAGAGGACTTCTCATACATCATCGAGGAACTGCTCCACGAGAGTCTCGGCGACAGCGACAAAGCCGCCTACGTCAGCGTCATTGTCAATACGATTATATCCACCGGTCGCGCTGACGATTTCATCACGGCTATCTGTAACGTCATACAACGTCTGGCCATCGACCAGCTGCATATTCTCGGCGACATCTACGACCGCGGTCCTGGAGCCCACAAGATTATGGACACCCTGCGACAGTACCACTCCTGGGACATCCAGTGGGGCAATCACGACATCCTGTGGATGGGAGCATCTGCTGGCAACGACGCCTGTATCTGTAATGTGCTGCGCCTCTGTCTGCGCTACGCCAACCTCGCCACCATCGAGGAGTATGGCATCAACCTCGTGCCGCTGGCCACCTTCGCCCTCGACACCTACGGCGACGATCCCTGCGAGGAATTCATTCCAAAGGTGCTCGACGAGAGCCAGCAGATGGACGAGAAGACGCTCCTGCTGACGGCCCGCATGCATAAGGCCATAGCCGTCATACAGTTCAAAGAGGAAGCCGCCATCTTCCACCGTCACCCTGAATGGCAGATGGAAGATCGCTGTCTGCTGGAGCACATCGACCTGACCAGAGGCGTCTGCACCATCGACGGATGCGACTACGAGATGAAGGACTGTCACTTCCCCACCCTGTCTTCCGACTCCTGTCTCCTGTCTCCTGAAGAACAATCCCTCATGCAGAAGCTGCACCACTCCTTCCGCATCAGCGAGAAACTCCACAAACATATCCGCACACTGCTCTCACACGGTTGTATGTACACCATCACGAACTCCAACCTTCTTTTCCATGCCAGTTGTCCGCTCAACGATGACGGTTCGCTGAAGGAGGTCGAGATTTGCCCTGGCCACCGTTACAGCGGCAAGAATCTGATGCACAATATCGGTATGATGATCCGTGCGGCCTTCGCCTCAGGCGTAGATAAGGATCTGCAGGTATTTCCGCGCGACTATGCCCGCGATTATTTCCTCTACCTCTGGTGCGGCAAAGACTCCCCGCTGTTCGACAAGTCGAAGATGGCCACCTTTGAGCGTTATTTCCTCAAAGACAAAGAGACCTACAAAGAGGAAAAAGGCAACTACTTCAAGCTGCGCGACTCTGCCGAGGTGTGCGACCGTATCCTCGATGCCTTCGAGGTGAGCGGCGACAATCGTCACATCATCAATGGCCATGTGCCCGTACATGCCTCAAAAGGTGAGAACCCCATCAAGGCCGGCGGCCGGCTGATGGTGATCGACGGCGGCTTCTCCGAGGCCTACCACAATGAGACAGGCATCGCCGGCTACACCCTCGTCTACCACTCCCGTGGCTTCCAGCTCGTACAACACGAACCCTTCACCTCAGCCCACGATGCCATCGTCCGTGAAACCGACATCAAGTCCACCACCCAGATTGTGGAGATGTCTGCCCATCGCATGCGTGTGGCCGATACCGACAAGGGCGAAGAGCTCCGTACCCAGGTCGCCGACCTCAAGAAACTCCTCTACGCCTACCGTCACGGTATCCTCAAAGAGAAACGCAGCTGACTCCTGTCTCCTGACTCCTATACCTTCGCGGCATCCTGAATCACTAATCCTGCCAACATAAAGCCGAAGATGGCGGTGATGTGGGCAAGGGTGCCATTTGTCTGTGGTTTGTTGAAAGGAGACGGTTCCTCGCCATCTTCCGCAGGACAGCCGCGATTCTCCAGCAGTTCGTCGCTATAGACCACCTGGAACTTCTTCTCAGGGAATTGTCCGTAATTTTTAAATTTTTTACGGATGGCTCGAGCTAGGGGATCGCCTTGTACCTTCCAGAACTCCGTCACCTTTATCCTTGTGGGGTCGAGTTTCAAGGCTGCGCCCATCGATGAGAAGAACTTGGCTTTCGTGCGGCAAGCCAGAAGGATGAGTAGCGCCTTGTCTTTCAGCGAGTCGATGGCATCGATGATATAGTCGTAAGTGTCAAGAGCGAACTCCTCTGCCGTCTCCTCATTGAAAACCTGCTGCAAGGCAGTAATCTCTGCTGAAGGGTTAATACTGAGAAGGCGATCCTTCAATGCCTCCACCTTTACTTGTCCCACAGTCTTCGTTGTTGCCATCAGCTGACGATTGATGTTTGTGATGCACACACGGTCGCTGTCAACAATCGTCAACTGTCGGATGCCGCTGCGTACCAGACTCTCAGCGCACCATGACCCGACACCGCCCACACCAAAGATAATCACCCGTTTTTGGGCTATCCGTTCCATCGCCTCGTCACCCAGCAGCAACTCTGAGCGTCTGAATTTTGCATCTTGTATTACCATCGTCTTTTTCTTTTTCGGACGCAAAGATACGAATAAGCGAGCAAAAAGCCAAATGAATTTGAGTTTTTTCGATTTCGTGAGTATCTTCGAGCAAAGCAGTCCACTCCACGGACAAGCATTTTCAAGGTATAAACGGATTTTGAGGCAGTAATAAACAGAATTTTTCGCTCTTTTCCACCAAAACAAGCGTTGGCTGTCCAGTCCTCTGGAATGGGGAAATGGGCTATCTTCTGGCCATCCTTGTCGAATACGGTCACGCCGTCGCCAGTCAGATAGATGTTCCCCCGTTCGTCGATTGTCATCCCGTCCGAGCCGCAGGCCCTTCTGTAAAACTGTACGAATCAGCGACTCTTACAGGCGTTTCCCCTTCTGCAACGATATCATTTGACTGAGCCTGGGAACATGCAGTCATAAGAAGAGTGCATGCCAGCATTAATACTGAGTTTGATAAACGTTCTTTTATAAGTCTAATATTCTGAGTATTGTATTTTGCTTAAATACTCTAGGCTGCAAATTTACAAATTCTTTTTCAATTAGTCTCCGCTTTCTACGTTAAACTTACGAAAAGCGGACAAAAGTGCTGCAATTTGTCACTTTCGCCCACCTAAATCGCTGGCGTTTCTCCATCGTAACACAAAAGATACGTTCTTTTTTGTGAGCCCACCTGTTTGCATCTCTAAAAAAAAAACGTTATCGTTTGGATCTTTTAAAAAAAAACGCTACCTTTGCAGCATTCTATACTTTAAATAATGAATTGTAGTAACTTGATTCTATGAATACAAATACCAATTCCCCAAAATGGCTGTGGTTAGTGGTCATCTGCGCGCTGGCGGCGATAGTGCTGCTGGCGGTGGCGCTGAGCTACGCAGTTCGGGCGGAGCGCAACGCGCGCTACGTCGGCATGATGAACGTAGTGGCAGAGAAACTGTCGATGACCTTCAGGGGCGTGGAGATGAACGCGGAGAACGTGTTCGACGAGGTGGCGAAGCACATGGAGTCGCCGCAGGCTGTCATCGAGGCCCTCGGAAGCAAGACCAGCCTGAACCCCGACGTCATCGGCTACTTCGCGGCCTTCTTGCCCAATTACTTCCCGCAGGAGGGCCGGTGGTTCCAGCCTTACGTGCACAAGGGCGACTCGACGGAGTTCGTGCTGACGCTCGTGGGCTCAGCGCGCCACGACTATACCACATCGACATGGTACGTACAAGGCGTGAAGGAGAAGGAGAGCTTCTGGTCGGAGCCGTACTATTACGAGGATGACCTGAACGTGGCCAGTGGCTACTACATGACGTTTGCCACACCCATTTTCGACGCACAGGGCCGCTTGGCGTGCGTCTGCGGAGCCGACATGACTCAGGAGTGGATGATAGACCAGCTGCGGCAGATAGAGGACGAGGTGAGGAACGACGAGTTGCTGAACGACTATCGGTTGCTTGGAAACGACGATTTCTTCATCGTCATCCTCAACGACGATGGCACCAGCTTCGCCCACCCTGACGGGGACATCGTCACCATGAGCGACGAGGCGTTCGTCGCCAGTCTGAAGAAACAACATCGCGGCGTGTCCGAACTGGAGGTGAACGGCGTGCCGTCGCGTGTCTATTACACCCCGCTGAGGCGCACCCACTGGTCGGTGGCCATCGTTGTAAGGAAATGAAGAAGAAAGTATTCATTGCACTGACGGCCGTCATGGTGACACTGGCCGCGGCGGCGCAGACAACGGATGTCGGCGGCAACGACCGCATTGCGCAACTGGAGAAGGAGATGTACCGCTACTACAGCTCGAGCGCGATTGACAGCTTCATGCTTATCACCGACCAGCTGATAGAGGCGTGCCGAGAGGCCGGACCCAGCCAGGAGCGGCTGTTCTACAAGGCGTGGTCGAACCAGGCTATCTATTGTTTCAGCAAGGTGAACCGCACTCACGGTCTGGAATTGGCCCACCAGATTCACGACTATGCCTACCAGCACGATAGCAAGTTCGGACTCTACACGTCCACGTACGCTCTGGCCAGCATGTCGTCGAGCCTGCGCCACTTTGCTCAGGCCGAGCACGAGTTCACTGAGGCCATTAACTATCAGCACCGCTTCTTCCCCGACGAGAGTGCCGCCGCCCCCTACCTCGGGATGGCGAAAATCTACGTCAATCTGGATAAGCCCGAGAAGGTGCTCGACTGCGCGCGCAAGGCACTGGCCGAGCCCGGCGTCATTGTGCAGCACAAGCTGACTGCGTGGACCTATATCTGCATCGCGTACTACGACGGCCAGTACAGCCGTGATGATTTCAACCGCGCTTATGCCGAGCGGGAGAAACTGAAGCGCGACATCGGTCACGACGACAATTTCGGCTCTGTCGTCAACTACTACCACGCCATGAAGAACGGCCGCTACGCCGAGGCTCTGAATATCGCCACCGACATCCAGGGCGGCAGCGACCGCCTGCAATTCATTTCCAATGCCTACGCCTGCCTCGGCGACTACCGGCAGGCCTACCTCTACCAGGTGCACCACAAGAAATATCTCGACTCTATAAATACCGCCGAGGTGCAGAAGATGTCCTACGAGTATGCCGCACAGATTGACGTGACACGGGCGGAAAACGAGGCCAAAGACCTGCGCCTCTCCAACCTGGACCTGCAGATACAGGCCGCCGTGATCATCATCCTCATCACCATCGCTTTCTTCATCTTCTACTTCTTCCGTCGCCGCAAGCAGATGCGGGAACTGCGCCACGCCTACAACCAACTGGCCGACACGACCATCGCCAAGGAGCGCATCGACAGCGAACTGAGTATCGCACGCGAAATCCAGATGTCGATGGTGCCCCGCACTTTCCCTGCATTCCCCGACCGCCGCGACATCGACCTGTATGCCACCATCGTGCCCGCCAAGCAGGTGGGTGGTGACCTCTATGACTTCTTCCTACAGGATGACCGTCTCTGCTTCTGCGTGGGCGACGTCAGCGGCAAGGGCATCCCCGCTTCGCTCACCATGGCCGTCGCCGTCAACCTGTTCCGAACCGTCGCCAAGGAGGGCTTTCCACCAGAGGTCATTGCCGCCAAGCTGAACGAAACAATGTCTGCCAACAACGAGAATGCCGTCTTCGTCACCATGTTCATAGGCATCATCGACCTCAAGACCGGCAACCTCGACTACTGCAACTGCGGCCACAACCCGCCCGTCTACGGCGAGAGGCGCATGCATACCACGCAGACTGTCTTCCGCCTCCTCGACATCGAGTCGAACGTTCCCATCGGACTCTGGCCAGACTATACCTTCGTCGGAGGTCACCTCAGCGACATCCGCAGCAGTTTGCTCTTCGTCTACACCGACGGTGTCAACGAGGCCGAGAACCGTATGCAGGAGCAGTTCGGCGAGAAGCGCATGCTCCGCGTACTACGCGAGTCGACACAGCCATTCGGCGAGCGTACTCCCAAGACCCGATCCCACTTCCTCATAGACGAAATGAAATACGCCCTCGACGCATTCGTCGACGGTGCCGAGCAGAGCGACGACCTCACCATGCTCTGCGTCAGTATCAAATAGAGGTGAGCTTGCCGCCGCTGGTGGATGATGCCTTGATGATGTCGTTGATGAGACGCTGCAACATGTCGCTGGAGTTGCGGATGATGCGGACATACTCGCCGCGCTTAGGATTGTCGCCCTGCATGTTGAGGGCGCTGGTGTATTTTACGATGGTGCTCAGCGGCGTGCGCAACTCGTGAGTCATCGATGCCATGAAGCCACTTTTCAGCCTGACACTCTCGTCGGCCAGCGTGGTGACGGCCTGCAGCTGTCGGCGGGCCTCCCTGAGTTTGCCGTTGTCGACGACGATGTGCATCTTGCCGTCGTCGCCCTGTTCTAAGTGGCGGTCGCTATGTTCCAGGAGGAAGGCCAGCGTCTGCTTCTTAAGCTCAATATCGGTCTTGATGGCATACACCTCCTTGTCGTACAGATGGCGGTCGTGGTCGCGGTTGCGGACGTCGGTGACGTCGAGCGTGGTGATGAAGTAGTTGCAGGTCTCGCCCTCGCTGTTGAACAGCGGCAGGATGTAGAATTCAATATAGCGGTTGATGCCCATCTCGGGGTAGTCCATGTGCTGGCAGATGAGCATGTCGTTGCGGCTGTCGGGCGAGTAGATGTTGCGGAACAGCGGGACGTCGAACATGCAGACGGTTTCCCAGAATCGCTTGTTCTCGGGGTGATCGTCGGTCATGCCGCAGAGCTGACGCATGTTGTCGTTGAGGTCGATGAGCCAGCCGTCCTTGTCGTAGAACGACATGGCGATGAACGGGATGTTCGACAGTTGCTCGTACTTCTTGACGAGTTCGCGCTCGGCCTTGTTCTCCTCGACGTCGTTGGTGACGTCGTGGATGGCGTTGACGACGTAGGCGGGGTGTCCCTCGTTGTCGAGCTCCAGAATGGCGTGGCCGTGGAAATTGAGCCAATGAGGGGCGTCGTCGGTGGCGCTGTTGAACAGCTTGTTCAACACGAACTGGCGCTCACGGCCCTCGGTCAGGCGCTTCATCTTCTGGGTGAACTCTTGTTGCTGGCTGGGATGGATGTGGTTTGTGAATTCCTCTAATGTCAGGCCTTCCTTAGGCAGTATCTGGCCGTAACTGTTGGTCATCCGGTCGTTCTTGATATCATAGACCATGATGATGAAGTTGCCCATGTGCAGGGCCTTGTACATCATACTGTTCAACTCCGTCGACTTGCGGGCGGCGCTCCGCACGTGGGCCTTCGCCAGCCGCGCGAAGAAGTAGCAGAGAGCCGCCAGCAGCAGCATGGCGACGATGATGTAATAGACCATCGGCGACGAGTGGTCGTGGACGCGCTCGGGGTGGAACCAGTGGTCCTGAATGGCAGCAATCTCGCCCCTCTGTTTCAGGCGTGAGTACTGGTCGTCAATCTGCTCGATCAATTGCCGGTCGCGGCCGATGATATGGATCTCGGAGATAGGGATGCCTACGTCGTTGAGCGCGATGCCCTCGAGGTTGAGTTCCTTGATTTTCCACTTCAGCGGCTCCTCGCCCCACACGTAGTATTTGTAGTCGCCGTTGAGCACGCCCAGCAGTGCCACCTTGGGTGTCTGGAACTCCATGCGTCTGTTGCGCATCGTGTCGCCGTCCATGAAGTAGAAGGCGGAGTAGTCGCCGGGCTTGAAGACGGCACCATCGCGCTCCAACTGATTGAGCGATACCATGCCGACGGAATCGGAGCGCATGGCCACGCGGATGCGATTGTAATTGACGATCTTCTCCGAGAGGACATAGGGTTCGCGAC
>JAGCNO010000041.1 GCA_017645905.1 Prevotella sp.
CGATTCCCAACAGCGTGAAGAGCATAGGAAGGCTTTCTTTATTTGATTGTTTCGTCCTGACCTCAGTCACGATTCCTAACAGCGTGACGATCATAGAAGGGTATGCTTTCTTTGAGTGCAGCAGTCTGACCTCAGTCACGATTTCTAACAGCGTGACGAGCATAGGAGAAGGCGTTTTCTCTACTTGCAGCAGCCTGAACTCCGTCACGATTCCAAACAGCGTGACGAGCATAGGAGAGCTTGCTTTCCGTGCTTGCCGCAGCCTGACCTCCGTCACGATTCCCAACAGCGTGACGAGCATAGGAGACTATGCTTTCTGGGATTGCAGCGGCCTGACCTCCGTCACGATTCCCAACAGCGTGACGAGCATAGGAAGATCTGCTTTCTCTGGTTGCAGCGGCCTGACCTCCGTCACGATTCCTAACAGCGTGACGAGCATAGGAAACTCTGCTTTCAATGGTTGCAGCAACCTGACCTCAGTCACTTCGTTGATTGCCGATCCTTTTGTAATCGATGAAAATGTATTCTCTGTTTATTCTTCCGCCACCCTCCATGTCCCCTACGGAACGAAGGAAAAATATGAAGCCACTCCGGTGTGGAACAAGTTCCAGAAGATTGAGGAGATTACCGAAGAAAAAGCGGTGTTGATTGACGGCATTTACTACAACCTTAATTATAAGTCCTGCCTGGCCGAAGTGACAAACAGATTGGGCGGTATATGGGGTGGCAGCAAAAGCTACTCAGGCAGCGTGGAAATACCCAGCACCATAACTTTCGACGGAATGGAACACATTGTGATGTACATTGGAGACAATGCTTTCAACGTATGTACCGACTTGACCTCCGTCACAATTCCCAACAGCGTGAAGAGCATAGGAAACAGTGCTTTCTATGAGTGTAAAAAACTGAAATCCATTACGATTCCGGACGGCGTGAGGGACATAGGAAAAAGTGCTTTCAATATGTGCGGCCTGACCTCCGTCAAATTTGGCAACAGCGTGAATAGCATAGGAGATGCTGCTTTCAGTGATTGCAGCGGCCTGAAATCCGTCTCGCTTCCTAATAGCGTGACGTACATAGGTACAAGCGCTTTCTCTAGATGTACCGGCCTGGAGTCCATCACGATTCCTAACAGCGTAATGAGGATAGGAAGTTATGCTTTCTCTGGTTGCTGGAACCTGGCCTCCGTCTCGATTCCCAACAGCCTGACAATGATAGAGCGCAATACTTTTGAAAATTGTGTCAGCCTGAAATCCGTCACGATTCCTGACGGCGTGACAAGCATAGACAACTTAGCTTTCTCTGGTTGCAGCAGCCTGAAATCCGTCACGATTCCCAACAGCGTGACAAGGATGGGAAACTTGGTTTTCACAAACTGCAACGAGCTGACCTCTGTCTATTCATTGATTGTTGAGCCTTTTGAAATCTATGAAAATGTATTCGTTGACGATAATAGCAACTTCACCTCCGCTACCCTCTACGTCCCTAAGGGAACGAAGGCAAAATACGAAGCTACTCCGGCATGGAATAAGTTCCAAAAAATTGAAGAGATTCAAGGGCTGAAGGGTGACGTGAACGGCGACGGTGCTGTCGACGTGGCCGACATCGGTGCAGTCATCGACGTGATGGCGAAGGGCATCTACGACTCAGTAGCCGACGTGAACGGTGATGGTGCGGTCGACGTGGCCGACATCGCTACCATCATTGACGAGATGGCGGCAAGTGCCAGAAGGCATAGCGCCGGGGACTGATTCGTCAGTATTTTACCATACAACTACGCGCAGCCGCTCCCCTCCATCGATGGGAGGAGAGCGGCTGCGCAGTTATGCTTCAGGAAAAAACAGACTCGTTATTCCCTACAACAGCCGGCGTATTTCGGCCTCCACGCCGTCGGTCATCTGCGAGGAGCGCTTCTGCAGCTGTCCTTCGCGGTCGATGATAAAGAATTCGGGAACGCCCTGAACGTTGTAGGTAGGCAGCGACGAGGCTTCGGGGTCGAAGACGCTGACCCAAGGCAGGTGCTCGGTCTGCTGTTTCCAGAAGTGCTCGTCAGCATCGATGCTCACCTGGTAGATTTCCAAACCCTGAGCATGATACTTGTTGTAAAGCTCACGCAGTTCAAGTATGCGTGCTGCGGAGTCCTTCAAGCCGAAGGAATGGAAGTCGAGCAACACCACCTTGCCTGCCAGCTCCGTCAGCTTGCGTATGTTGCCAGTAGCATCGGGCAGCTGTAGCTCTATCAGTCCAGCTGTGATGATTTTACCTTCCAGTCCGTCCGTGTTTTGCCGCGCTTTGACTACTCGCTGCTCATTGATACCCTTCACCGCGATGTTATGCAGCTGCTCGGTGCGAAGTGCGCCGGGATAGAAAGTCTCCCAGCAAGTGGCCACAGCACCAAAAGCCCTCATGTCCAGCGCGTTGCCGCGGTCAAAGAGATTCCACTGGCCCAGCGTCTGGAATAGGGCGAAGTAGGCATAAGCCTTCTGGGGTTCCACATATATATATTGTTGTGTGGCAATGTCCTTGTATTCGTCGATCATGATGCTCAGCGAGTCGAGACGTTGCTGCCGTGTCAGGCTTCCGTCGCGCTCCAAAGCCATTGCCCGTTGCTGCAAGTCCTGCTGGAGAAGGGCCAGCTGCCGGATCTTCTCACAGTTGTCCGAGCCTTCGACGGTGTAGTTGCTGCCCATGCCGGGATACTTGGCGCTGACGGTGACGGTCTCCGTGGAGTCGATAGAGAAGTTGATAATCTGGTTGTGCAGGCACAAGGCGTAGAAGTCGGGAGCCTCAGGGGCATTGCCCTTGAACGAGAACTTCCCGTCGCTGCCCAGCTTCACGGAGTCCATCAGCTCCGGCCCCGACAAAGCCTGATTGTAAAGGTAAAGCGTGGAGTCCTGAGCACCCTCGATGGTGCCCTCCACGGTAAACTGCTGTTTCTCTGTACACGCCACCACGGCCATAGCCATGAGAGCAATTATTGTTGTTTTCTGTTTCATTTTAACTATGAACTATAAATTATTTCTATGAACTACCCCACCGTGCCTTCCAACGAGACACTGAGGAGCTTCTGGGCTTCGACGGCAAACTCCATAGGCAACTTGTTGAGGACCTCCTTGGCGTAGCCGTTGACGATGAGACCCACGGCCTGCTCAGCGGGAATGCCGCGTTGCTGGCAGTAGAAAAGCTGGTCCTCAGAGATTTTGGAAGTAGTGGCCTCGTGCTCGAAGATGGCTGTGGGGTTATGAACGTCCATGTATGGGAAGGTATGGGCTCCACATTGTGAGCCGAGCAGGAGAGAGTCGCAAGAGGAGTAGTTGCGAGCATTCTCGGCCGTAGCGGCGGCACGGACGAGACCGCGGTAAGAGTTCTGCGAGTGTCCGGCGCTGATGCCCTTCGAGATAATCGTCGACTTCGTATTGCGGCCAAGATGAATCATCTTTGTGCCTGTATCGGCTTCCTGGTAATTGTTGGTGACGGCCACCGAATAGAACTCAGCCGTACTGTTGTCGCCGCGTAACAGGCACGACGGATATTTCCACGTGATAGCTGAGCCTGTCTCAACCTGGGTCCACGAAAGCTTGGAGTCTACGCCGCGCAGGTCGCCGCGCTTCGTCACAAGGTTGAGCACGCCTCCCCTACCCTGCTCGTCGCCGGGGTACCAGTTCTGCACGGTGGAGTATTTCACCTCGGCACGGTTCATGACAATAATTTCCACGATGGCAGCGTGCAGCTGGTTCTCGTCGCGCATAGGGGCGGTACAGCCCTCAAGGTAGGAGACGTAGCTGTCGTCGTCGGCAATGATGAGCGTGCGCTCGAACTGTCCGGTGTTGCGGGCATTGATGCGGAAATAGCTGCTCAGCTCCATAGGGCAGCGCACGCCCTTGGGGATATAGACAAAGGAACCGTCGGAAAAGACGGCTGAGTTGAGGGCGGCATAGAAGTTGTCGCGGTAGGGAACGACGGTGCCGAGGTACTGACGTACGAGGTCGGGATGATCCTTGATGGCGTCGCCGATACTGCAAAAGATAACGCCCTTCTCGGCCAGTTTCTCCTTGAAGGTCGTCTTTACCGAGACACTGTCCATGATGGCATCAACGGCAGTATTGCCGCTCAGGGCGAGACGCTCCTCCAAAGGAATACCCAGCTTGTCGAAGGTCTTTTCCAGTTCGGGGTCTACGGAACCCTTGACGGGCTTTTTAGCCGTCGGGTCGGCATAGTAGGAGATTTCCTGATAGTCTATGGGCGGCACGTGCACATGTCCCCAAGTCGGCTCGTGCTGCTCCTTCCAGTAGCGGAAGGCCTTCAGGCGGAAGTCGAGCATCCACTCCGGCTCACCCTTCTTCAAGGAGATGAGCCGAACGACATCTTCGTTAAGACCCTTCTCTATAATATCGGTGTGAACGTCGGTAGTAAAGCCATACTCGTATTTCTGCTCCGCTATTCGCCGCACCAGTTCGTTGTCGTTTTCCTGCATTATGCTCAGTTTTGGGTGCAAAGGTACACATTATTTCTGAAACGAAATATGGATAATGAGGGGTTAGTAGTTAAAGGGAGTTAAATGACGTTAGTTTTTTGTTTCAAGTTATACGTCAACTGAAATAAAGTGCTATCTTTGCAGCTGATAAATTATACTTCTAACTATAATCATTATTATTATGAAAGCATTTAAGGTAACAGCTATTGCGCTTTGCGCAGGTATGATTATGGCCGGTTGCACAAACATGGCCAAGGGAACAGCTATTGGTGCCGGCGGTGGTGCCGTGTTGGGTGCCATTATTGGCAAAATGGCAGGTAACACAGCTGTGGGTGCCGCTGTTGGCGGTGCAGTAGGCGCAGGTGCCGGAGCCATCATCGGCAAGAAGATGGACAAGGCCAAGAAGGAAGCTGAGGCTGTGCAGAACGCACAGGTGGAGAGCGTGACCGACGCTAACGGCCTGCAGGCAGTGAAGGTGACCTTCGACTCGGGCATCTTGTTCACTACCGGAAGCGCCACACTCAGCAACGCTGCAAAGACATCGCTCACACAGTTCTCCAACGTGCTGAAGCAGAACGCCGATTGCGACGTAGCCGTACAGGGATATACCGACAACGCCGGATGGAAGAACTCCACCCCGGAGCAGAGTGTCCAGAAGAACCTGGATCTCTCACAGAAGCGCGCACAGTCGGTAACCAACTACCTGCTCTCGCTTGGTGTACCCAGCACTCAGATTCGCAGCACGATGGGCTATGGCGAAGATAACCCCGTTGCCGACAACTCAACGGCTGCTGGTAAGGCTCAGAACCGCCGCGTGGAGGTTTACATGTATGCCAGCCAGGCTATGATCGAAGCCGCAGAGCAGAGCGCACAGTAAAGTAGATGAAGCGTTTCTTTCGCGGACTTTTGCGAATTATACGATGGACGGTGGGCCTGTTCTTTGGGTCCACCGTCCTTGCAGTGATACTGTTGAAGTTCATTCCGGTCTACTACACACCGCTCATGTTCATCCGCCTGTTTGAGAACGAAGGGATGAAGCTGGAGCACAAGTGGGTACCGCTGAACGAGATGTCCAAACACATGCCCTTCGCCGTCATGGGCAGCGAGGACGCACGCTTCAGGGAGCACTACGGCTTCGACCTCGACGCTATCGACAAGGCAGCAAAACACAACCGCGAGCACCCTGAAAGAAACCAACACGGCGCCTCGACCATCTCACAGCAGACGGCAAAGAACGTGTTCCTATGGCCTGGACGATCGTGGGTGCGCAAGGGACTGGAGGCCTATTTCACCGTACTTATTGAACTGTTTTGGGGCAAGGACCGCATCATGGAGGTCTACCTTAACTCTATAGAGACGGGCACGGGCATCTATGGCGTGGAGGCTGTGGCACGGGAGCACTTCGGCACTACCGCCAGCAAGCTCACCGCTGAGCAATGTGCCCTCATCGCCGCCACACTACCCAATCCGCGACGCTTCAGCAGCAAGAATCCCTCTTCATATATTCTGAAGCGACAGAAACGTATCCTCAAGGAAATGAAATACTTGGAAACTCGTCCCTAACTCCTAACTTCTAACTCCCAACTCCTAACTTCTAACTCCTAACTCTCATTATGGGTCACAAAGCAGGATTTGTAAACATAGTAGGCAACCCCAACGTGGGCAAGTCGACGCTGATGAACCAGCTCGTCGGCGAACGTATCTCCATCGCCACCTTCAAGGCTCAAACAACACGCCACCGTATCATGGGCATCGTCAACACCCCGGAGATGCAGATTGTCTTCAGCGACACGCCCGGCGTGCTCAAGCCCAACTATAAACTGCAGGAGTCGATGCTTGCCTTCTCAGAGTCGGCGCTCACCGATGCCGACATACTGCTCTACGTCACCGACGTGGTGGAGAACCCTGAGAAGAACATGGACTTCTTAGAGAAGGTGCAGAAGATGACCATTCCGGTCATCCTGCTCATCAACAAGATTGATATGCTGAAAGACCAGCAGGCCCTCGCCGCCATTGTGGACCGCTGGCACACCCTCCTGCCCAACGCTGAGATACTGCCTATCTCAGCCAAGAACAAGTTCGGCACCGATATGCTGCTACGACGTATCGAGCAGCTGTTGCCTGAAAGCCCTGCTTTCTTCGACAAAGACCAGCTGACGGACAAGCCCGCCCGTTTCTTCGTCTCGGAAATCATCCGCGAGAAAATCCTCCTCTACTACGACAAGGAGATACCCTACTCCGTAGAGGTCGTCGTGGAGCGCTTCAAAGAAGACGAGCAGAAGATACACATCAACGCCGTCATCTACGTGGAGCGCGACTCGCAGAAGGGCATCATCATCGGCCATCAGGGCGTTGCCTTAAAGAAGGTCTCCACCGAAGCCCGCAAGACCCTTGAGAAATTCTTCGACAAGCACATCTTCCTCGAAATCTTTGTCAAGGTAGACAAGGACTGGCGCTCCAACGAACGGGAGCTCGGTAATTTCGGATACCGTCAGGACTAAACCCTACAACAGCAAATATGCGAGAGACCCCTTTTAGGTTTCTCCCGCATATCCTTGCTATGAAAAAATAATGTTGTTATCTCAGTGACATTAGTTCTTGAAGAAGTCCTTTACGGCTTCGTTGGGAACCATCTGCTCGTCGAAGATAAATGCACCAGTCTTGGGGCTGCGCACCATCTTGATAACCTTTGAGTAAGCGCGACCATCCTTCGAGCCTTCATGGAGGGTAGCGACGGTTTTCTTTGCCATACTGTATCAGCGATTAATTGCGTTATTACTTGATTTCCTTGTGAACGGTCACCTTCTTGAGGATGGGGTTGTACTTCTTCAGCTCCAGACGCTCAGCGGTGTTCTTACGGTTCTTCGTGGTGATGTAGCGGCTTGTACCGGGCAGTCCGCTGCTCTTCATCTCCGTGCACTCCAGTACGACCTGCACGCGGTTACCTTTTGCTTTCTTGCTTGCCATGGTCTTAGTCTCCTATTACTTTAATGTCCTTCCAGTCCACATAACCATTGGCAACAGCCTGCTTGAGAGCGGCGTCAAGACCAACCTTGTTAATCAAGCGCAGACCAGCGGCGCTAATCTTCAACTGAATCCAGCAGTCCTCCTCTACATAGAAGAACTTCTTGCTGAACAGGTTTACGTCGAAGGTGCGCTTTGTGCGGTGCTTCGAGTGCGACACGTTGTTACCAATCTGTGCCTTTTTTCCTGTGATTTGACAAACTTTCGACATTGCTATCTACTTTAATTTTGTTCCTTTTTTTTGATACTTACTCCAAACAGGGTGCAAAGGTACAAACTTTTTCGCTAACAAGTGAATCCGAGTTACAAATTAATGCAATTATTAGTTTTATTTAACATCAATTCTCGTAGTCTATCTCATGGTCGAGCTTTGAGATGAAGTCGTCGAACACTTCCTGCTCTACATCGCCCATGGAATATTCCTTCTCAGCGTCCTTGCGAATTTCGGCAATCCAGGCGCGACGTGCCTTGATGTAGTCCTCGCGGATTCTCTCACAGGCGGCCTCGTCGAGTTCGGTCAGGTGATAGTAATCCAGGATGAGCTGGTAGCTCCATGCCCAACGATATTCGCTGTAGTGGCTATTGATGTCGTCGAAACGGTCGAGCACCTGCTGTATGTTCTCTATCGAGCCATTCTTGATGTCGTCAAGCAGACGTTTCTCCTCGCTCTCAGGCAGGAGCAGTCCGCTGAGGTCGCACCAGGCTCCCTTGCCGATGTCGGTCTTAGGCTTGCCTAAGAATCCCTCCTTCAAGGCACGCTTCATCACGGCACCCATGTAGATGCGCAGGGCTATGTCGTAGTATTTCAGTCCCTTGCGCAGCGAAGACGTATTGATGACGTATTCGTGGAAGTTGTAGGTGGTGACGTTGTCGCCGCTGGCGGCCCGGAGTGCCTTCAGTATCTCTATTCCCTGCAGAATCTCTCCAACGGTGAAGGGCGAGAGCCAGTCAAAGTTGATGATGGACTTCTTCGACTGCTTCGAGCGTTTGTCGCGCTTCGGCCATTTCTTGATGTCGCGGTAGAGACCCACAGTAGTGATGTTACGTCCCGGCGAGAGATACATGGTCTCTCCGTAGGCGATGAGGTATGAGAAGGGCAGGTTTCTTGTGTCGGGATGGTGCATTAGCTTGCCAAAGCAGACCGAGAAAGCACCGATAGTGGCGGGCATGAGCACGTAGCTGCCCGATGCCGTCTTGGTGCCGCGCTCCAGCGTACCATAGTGCAGTGGTCCCATCTTGTAGGCATGGTTCGAGAAGTTGGTGTTCGAACCAGCGTTGTAGAACGAGAACTGTCCGCCAATAAGCAGGCTCGACTTGTGGTGGCTGGCAGAGAATGGGCCGCAGAAGGCGGCACAAGCCTCGCCGTTAGCCATAAACGAGTTGGCGAAGAAGAGGCTGGCCTCGGCGGTGAATCCGTTGGTAATCTGACAAGCCTCGCCCACGAAGCAGTCCTGCATCTTCACGGAGTTGTTGATGGAGCAGCCGTCGCAGATAATCGAATTCTCGCAGATGACGCCTGTTCCGATGAACACCGAGGCGTCTTCCGAACTCAGTATCGTACATTCGTTAAGCCGGGCACAACCGCTGATTTCGCAGTCGCCCTTGATGACGGTGTTAGTGATGTCCTTCGTGTTGATGATTTTCACACGGTTTCCAATAATGCCTCGCTCAGGTGTAGAAACGCGCACCTCGTCGTCAATGAGCTGTTGCAGGCGGTTTATCAGCGCCTTGTCCTGATGATACTTCACCATGAAGGCGGCCAACTGTGAGTTCAGCTCACGGAAGAGCACCACGTTGCCGTCGCCCATTTCATTGAGCACCGATATCATCGAGCCAGCGCCGTAGTTAGCGCCCTCTGTAGTCTCCAAGGTCGAGATATTGGAAATGTAGCAGTCGTCGCCGATAGTATAGTTATTGATGAAGTTTCCTATCTTCTCTATCAGACAGTCGTTGCCTACGGAAACGTTACGCAGCGTGGCATCGTTGATACCCGAATGCTTAAAGAAGCCCTTAGCCACCTCTACCTGTTTCTCAAACTCTCCCAGTCGGATATCGCCGTAGAATATCACGCGGTGGAAGTTATAGGGTCGGAACCCTGGGGCTACAAGCACCCTCGACCAGTCTTCTGCCCAGCATACGTTCTGCTCGAGCACCTGGATCTCATCTAATGTCAGTTGTCTGTATTCTCTCATAATTGTGTGTGCTTATATATTAATAATGTATATAAAGCAAATCTTAAACCAGGTGAGCAATGTGCTCCTCGCGGTCGCCCGGCAGCATGTCCACGACGGGCAGCTCAATCATGGTGTAGCAACCGGGCTGCTGACGCATCGAGGCACGTGCCACGTTGACGAGCACCTGACCGGTGAGTGCCGGGTTGTTGATGCTCATATTGAACTCTAAGCGCTGGTTCTGCGTCTTGCCGCTCACACCCTTACGTACGAGGTGTACGCCGTGGCCCATGTCGCGAACCTCGTCGACGCTCTCAACCTGGAACACGTGGGTCTCATCGTTGGCGAAGTAGGGGTCGGCCTTGATGTCCTTGGTCACCTGCTCCAGGCTGGCACCGGGTTCCAGCTCCACGTAGACCATGCGGCGATGGATACCCTCGCCAAGGGGTATGGTCATGGAGAGCGCGTTCTTCACGCCCTTCTTCGAGCGTACGCAGACGCTATGGCCCATCGACATTCCAGGGCCGAAGTTGGTGTAGCTCAGGCCCTTAGGTGCAAGGCTCTGCATGAGCGTACGCACGATACTGTCGCTACCCGGGTCCCATCCGGCGGCTATGACGCTCACCGTTCCTGTCTGCTTGTTCAGCTCCATGAGGTTCTTGCGGTAGTCGCTAATGAGTGTGTGGATGTCGAACGAGTCGACAGTATTGATGCCCAACGGCAATATCTGGCGGGCGTATTCCTCACACGAGCGTGTCGGCGTGGCCAGGATGGCTACGTCTACGTCTTTCAGCTCGCGGATGTCCTTCACCACGTCATAACCTGCCAGCTCGGCGGGTCTGTCCTGTGCGCCATTACGACGAACGATACCTGCCACCTCAAAGTCGGGGGCTGCCTCAAGGGCCTGAAGGGCGTACTGCCCGATGTTGCCGTAGCCTACGACGGCTGCTCTGATTTTTTTCATAGTCTTTGATGGTTTGTGTTGTGTGTTGTGTTTTGTAGTGTTTATTTCTTAAAAAGCAATAAGTGGCCTATGGTGGGCCACTTATCCTGATTCACATCTTGTTTTCTGACCTTTCTGGTCGGGATGAGGCAATCCTCTTTCCCTTTTCTTTTTAGGTCGGCATCGCTGACGAAATATCGAACATCAGATTCATCGAAGACTTCGATAAAATCGTGAACTTCATACTTGCAACAAACGCCTAATTCTCTTTTTTCGGCTGCAAAGGTACAATGTTTTTTTGAAACGACCAAATTTTAAGGTAATAATTTACTGAAGAAATACACGTATAGTATTCATTATATCGTCACCAATTGCATATATGCCCCTATTGTAGGGGGCTTTTGTTTACTTGTTTTTATGTAACCCTACACTCCTTTTTAAACTTACTGCATAGTAGGCATACATCTGTTTTCCCTAAATTATCCAACTATGTAGTAAAAAAAAAATCTTTACTATACCCACTATTTTGAACTAATCTACTATTTATATTTAAACTAAGACGTATGAAAAGACAATTCCGAGATTTGCGTGACGATACCAAGAAGCGTATCTCACAGAGTTTGAAGGGTCGCAGCTTCAGCGACAGCCACAAACAAGCTATTAGTGACGCAATGCGTCAGTATTGGGCTACGATACCATATCGCCCAAGTGAAAATAACGAGAGTAATAATCAAAACAATGAAACGAGTATGTAACAGACCTATTCAACTTGATGCAACGACCATCTGTTATGAGGTCGCGCGTCCTTACTATTATGACCAACTCTGTCACCTTGAAATGGGTGAGCGTATAGATGTGAACGACATAGAAGATGAAAGCCAAAGCAACTTTCGGCTCTACAGAATTGAGGGAAGATATTTTGAGAATGTCTATGTCATTAGATTGGACAACGGTACACGTGATATAGAGTTCGGACATCTGAAATTCAATCTCGCACGAGGTGACGAGCACTGTAACACACACACTAATGGACTTCGCAAGGTGTGGCTCAGCCTCAACAACGAGACTCTCTACTCAAAGGACATCTATTTTCTGACCTACATTGAGCAGAGACTTGGGCTGGAGTTCCATAACGTGACGAGTCTTGACCTATGCCTTGACACACCATTTAGCGTTAGTCCACTTGTTAAAGCGTACCTTCACAATAAAGACGTGACTACCATCTTGAACGGCAAGCGTATTACAGACCGCGACGAAGACAGGCCAGAAATCTCATACACAAACAGCGGTAGCCTCAACAAACAAGACAAGTATAAGACTGTGAACATTAAACAGCGTAATGCCATCAAAGATAAAAGCAAAGGTATAACGGTATTAACCTACGACAAGGTGGCAGAAATTGGCAACGCCTCAGATAAGCAGTATATACTCGACTATTATGGCAAACCTAAGAAACTCTATCGCACTGAGGTACATCTAAACGCATTGGACATCAAGAACTATGTCGAGCGTATAGGCATCCAATACACGCCTCTCATTCTATTCGATGAGGCTGTTCTCGAAAGTATGTTCTTCCATTACCTTGGGAGCGTGATACGTTTTCAAAGTCGTAAGATGGATGCCAGTTGGGAGCATCTGTTAGGCCGCTCATAGGATTATAACAACCACCTCTACGAGATACGTCACAAATCACATATACCTTAGTATATATAGGGGATTGCGTATCAAATTAAAAATGTATCAGTATAATCAATAAATCAACTATACTGATACATTCTTTTTGTATCATTCTAACTTAAAATATTATCTTGATGTTGAATATACAACTGCGGTCTAATAGAATGGCACAGAACTTATCTGACTACATAAATCATATAGTTCTTTTGAAAATTGTTTTTCGGTGCATCTAGGAGTAATTCCATCCTCATCCATCAAAACACGAACATCGTCTGTAGTCTGACTTTTCATTTTAATAGTTACGGTATACACTTTTCGCCACTGTCCTTCATATTTTGTCAGTCGCTTAAGAGAATCAGTGACAGTAATGCCATAATTCCAAGTGTTTTCAATATCTGCACCATCGTGCATAACACTATCTCTAACAGACCTTGCCTCTTTTAACGAAATTTCTCCATTGTTATATTTCTCCAATGCTTTATACACATCATTGAGACCAAAGGTAAGCCCAATTTCACACAATAAAGAATCCTCACTTGTCACATCTATGCTTTCGGCACTCTGTGCTATTTCTGGGGCTTGTTCTTTTACGAACTGAACAGCATTTTGTCCACCTTGACCGTATTTCAATGGCGTGTTATTACACGCCATCAATGTCACCGTTAGAAATAAATACAATACTTTCTTCATAGTCTTTTTTGATTTTGATTAATGATAAAAAAGTCATTATTTCGAGAATAACAAAACCTATTTCATTTCTATTTTAATAGTGCATCAAGTTCTTCTCTGCTATTGAACTGAAACATATTTCCACGTATACGGATAAAGCCCTCAACATCATCCAGCGGTTCAAATAGGCTTTTCATTGATACACCCAAGGCAATAGCAATTTTCTGAACCGTATTGAGGCGAGCATTGCCATTCAATGCCCTCGTAAGGGATGCAGGGTCTATCCCCATATCCGCAGCAAGGTCTTTCATCTGTTTACCTTGTTCCTTGCATAACCTCCTTACGTTGTCTGCCAATATCTTACTCATACGATAAAATTTCTGCAAATTTAGTTGGAATTGTGGCAAAACGCAAATAATTTTAGAATTATTAATAAAATAAATTAATAAATATTTTGCAGAACTCTTAACTTTTTTGTACCTTTGTAACGAAAATAATTAACATATAAATCAAATATGAATAAAATTTGCATTTTTGCCAGAGTTAGCACCAGCATTCAAGACTACGAGCGTCAAGTGAATGAACTTACCACTCTTGCCCAGCGTAATAGTTGGAGTGTTGAGGCTGTTTTCTGCGAGAAGGCAAGCGGAGCCAAAAAGAACACCGAGCGTAGGGAACTGCGTCGAATGGTCGAGTACGTGCAAGCCCATCATATTAATAAGGTGGCGGTGACAGAACTCTCACGCCTTGGACGTGACACGCTGCAAGTTCTTGAAGTTATCGAGCAGTTCAACAAGTTAGGCATCAGCCTCTACATTCAGAACTACGGAATTGAGACGTTGACTGAGAACGGAGAGGTGAACCCAATGAGTCAATTCCTCATCACCATCTTAGCCGAGGTTGCACGTATGGAACGCAAGACCATCCGTGAACGTGTAGAGAGTGGTTACAAGAATTTCCGAGCCAATGGCGGCAAGGTCGGACGTAAGGAGGGCTACAAGAAGTCAGACGAGGCAATGTGTGAGCAGTATGCTGAGGAAATACGGCTGTTGCGTAAGGGTATCAGTCTCCGCAACATCAGCAAAATCACACATACGAGCATCAACACCATCCGCAAATGTCAAAGCCTCATCGGAAAATAATATTAAGAAAATTTGTGTTTTTAAAATATTTTTTTATATCTTTGCAATGTACTACAGATTTCGAAATCGACAAAAATAGAGGTGGTGAAAGCCCACCGAGCCAAAAGAATGGCTGAAAATAAGTGTTCTTTGACACATTGTAATAGAAATAAAAAATGTTTTCAGATGGAGAATTGAAAGAATATGGAGAACAACTGAATACAATAGGAATTACAGAAGAAACAAAACAGAAAGAAGTGTTAGATTACTTCTATCAATTAGGGAAAATAATTTACAAAATCAATATTAGACGTTATGAAGAAGAAAACTAAACAAGCAAAAGTCACGAAGTTTTCAGAGTTGGAAAACAAGGTCGCAGCCCTTTGGACGAGGGTATCAACGGAGCGACAAGAAGAGAATAATTGCAGCCTTGAAACACAAGAGCGCATTTGCAGAGAGTACGCAGCCAATCACGGCATCACCATCAAGAAACAATATGGAGGCACACACGAGAGCGCAAAGACAGAAGGGCTACTATATCGTAAGATGATTGCAGAGGTGGCAGCAGACAGAGACATCAATGTCATTCTTGTTTACTCATTCGACCGTTTCAGCCGTGCTGGTCACGAGGCGATAATGACCAAAGCCTACTTGAAGTCAAGGGGGGTATTTGTAATCAGTGCCACCCAACCGACAGACCCAGACAGTTGCGCTGGTGAGTTTATGGAAAACATCTTGTTCTTGTTCAATCAGTTCGAGAATAGCCTGAGACGTGACAAGGCCGTCACTGGTATGACCGCTTGCTTGAAACGTGGCGAGTGGTACGGCCAAGCGCCATTAGGCTACGACCATAAGAAGAATGGTAAGACCCACGTATTGACCGTGAATGAGGCTGGGCGCATCTTGAAGAAAGCCTTTTTGTGGAAAGCCAATGAGGGTATGGGTGACGTTGAGATAGTCGAGCGTTTGGCATTGGAAGGGCTGAAAATCGACCGTAAGCACCTCAACAAGATTCTGCACAATCCGTTCTATTGTGGTAAGATTACCCACAATCTGTTAGGGGATGAGATAGTAGAGGGCAATCAAGAAAAACTCATTGATGAGGCTACCTTCAACAAGATACAAGGTATCACACACGCAGGTTATGAGCATCAAGAGGAAACTGAGCCGTTCCCACTAAAGCGACACATTCGCTGTTCAGATTGTGGTGGTTACTTGACTGGTTACACTGTCAAGAGCAGAGGCAAGGACTACTACAAGTGTAACAAGAAGGGCTGCAAGAGTAATCACAGCACCGAGAGACTGCACCAATTATATTGTGCCTTGCTGAATACGTACAGCATCCCCAAGCAACTTGTTCCCATTTTGACGAAGGTGTTACACAAGGTGTTTAGGGAGTACAACCAAGAACGCAGTGACACAAGAACGCTCCTACTCAAAAACAAGTCCGAGACAGAGAAGAAGTTGACCGCCTTGAAGGTGCGTTTCGGTATGGGTGAGATAGACCGTGACATCTATAGCGCAACGTTTGAACATCTGAACGCCAAACTGACGCAGATAGACAAGGCATTGAAAGAGGCAGACAGAGACCTATCGAACGAGCAGAAATACATAGGTGACGTTATCGCAATGTCTTGTAAATTAGGAACTTTGTGGCAGGAAGGCGATTTTCGTACACGTCAAAAACTCCAAAATCTTGTTTATCCTGACGGCATTTTATTCGACAAGCATTTAGGCTGTTATCGAACAGAAAACGAGAATGAAGTATTCCGTATATTCCGCAGTATTTCAACAAGTTACAAGTTAGAAAAAGAAAAAGCGACAAGTGAAAAGTCTCACTTGTCGCCTTGTGTCGGGATGAGGCGACTCGAACGCCCGACCCCTACGTCCCGAACGTAGTGCGCTACCAACTGCGCTACATCCCGAATGCCATACAGAGGGGTTCTCTGTTAGCGGCTGCAAAGGTACGTAGTTTTTTTCAAACACGTGAATCTTTTAAGGATTTTTTACGCAGAAAGAAGAAAAACAGGTCGTTTAGGGGTGTAAAGTGCAGCACTGACGCATTATTCCACCTCAAAGACGTGTTTTTACCCCTTCTGCCGGGCGCTTTCTCATTACCTTTGTGGGCGAACAAAACTTTGAACGGATTAAGCACATAGAAAGAACGGCTTATTCGCATAGAAAGAACGGCTTTTTCGAATAGAAAGAACGGCTTTTTCGAATAGAAAGAACGGCATATACTTTTTAAACCAAATAACATGAAAAAAACTATCCTACTGACAATGTCCCTGCTGGCAGTCTTTGCGCTGGCCGTTCAGGGCAAGAAGGTGCACACGCTGGGCGACTCCACGATGGCACTTTACGACGAGAACGTCACAGTCACACGTGGCTGGGGCATGTATTTCGGCAATTTTCTCACTGGCGACTGGACCAGCGTGAACTATGCCCGTGGCGGTCGCGACTCTCGCGGCGGTTACAATGAGCTATGGCAGAACGCCAAGAACAGCGTACAGGCCGGCGACTACGTGCTCATACAGTTTGCCCACAACGATGAGAAGCTGGGCGGTGCCGACCGTGACGAAGTATACAACTATTATATTAGTAAGGGGATGACCGCCGAGGCTGCTGCCTTAGAGACCCGAGGCACCACACCATCGACCACCTACAAGCAATGGCTGAAGAAGATTGTCGACGAGGTGAAGGCAAAGGGTGCCTATCCTATTTTGGTTGGCCCCGTGTGCCGTGCCTACATCAATAGCGACGGCTCAATTCGCCGCAGCGGACGTCACGACCTGGGCGACAAGTACACCGTACTTACGGAAAACGGCCTGGTAGAGAACAACAAGGTAGCTGCCGACAACCACCTCATGGACTATCCCTACCACATGAAGGCCTTGGCCGAAGAGGAGAACGTGCCGTACATAGACCTTACCTCGGCTACGGAAAAGCTGTACGGGGATTATGAGAAGACGGGAGCAGGCAAGTGTCTGGAAACACTCTTCGACGGCGACGGCTCAACGCATTTCAACACCACAGGCGCCCTGCTCGTAGCCCGGCTCTGTGCTCAGCTGCTGCAGCAGCAGGGAATACTCGCCGACAACATCATCGTGCCCACCGACCTCTCAGTGAATCCTGCCACTGCCGATCTGGGCGACGGGTACAAAGGACAGATAGCCACCAAGGAGCTGACACTCAACGGCTTCGGACTGACACCCAACGATGGAACTATCAGCATCACCGCCACCGAGGGCATTGAGTTGTCGCTCGACAAACAGTCATGGGCCAGCAGCCTCAGCGTGGACTATAAGAACGGTACGCTCATCAAGACTTTCTATGCCCGTGTACAGCTCGCCAATACCGGTCTCTTCACCGGCACCATCACAGCCACACAGGGCAGCAAGAGCGTCGATGTGCCCCTCTCGGTCAACATCATAGAACTGGGTGGCGGCGACCCTTTTAGCATCAGCTGGCCCCTGACGGCCAACGACGAGCCTGTCACCACGCCCGCATCCGACGGTTTCCCCGTCGGCGGCACCGTGAAGTACAGCAAGCTCACCAAGTATGGCAACAACGCCGACTACGGCATCCTGGCCTACATCGACGGCGGTTGGACAAAGGCTGAGGACGACGACCCCGAATGTTATGTGCAGCTCAGCGTGCGCTGCCCCGAGGGTAAGACGCTCGACATCAACAACATCGACATGCTCGTGGGCGCCCGAGGCGGCAACGGCATGAAGTGCCACGTCTATTACTCGACCGACGGTTTCCGCACTCGCAACACTATCTATGCTCCCACATCGATGACCTCGAACACGATGAACGCCGTCTCGGCACAGCCCGTCGTCAGCCTGGAGGAGGGCGAGGAGCTGCAGCTGCGCGTCTACCCCTGGTACACCAGCAACGCCACAGGCAAGTATATCTGCGTGAAGGACGTGACCGTAGGAGGTCAGGTAAAGAATGCTGGTGGCGTGAACATAGAGGGCAGCATCCTCTTCAAACTCGACAAGGGCGGCGTGGACCAGGCCGACGATGCCATCATCACCCCGGAAGAGATGAAGGCCGGATTCGCTGCCATGAAGTTCACAGCCGGTAGCGCCCTGACCATGAACGGCACGACCACCTACACCGGACAGAACGAGGAAAAGACCACACAGACCTCTATCTACAACGGCACGGGAGGTTCCTTCGCCGGTGCTGTTACTGCCGACAACACTCTGACGCTGACCCTCACTCCCGAGGACGGCTACAACTTCGTGCCTACAAAGGTGAGCTTCGAGGGAGCACGCTATGGCACCGACGGCGGTACGCTGACCGTCAGCGTCGAGGCCGGAAGCAACCAGCAGACACTCTGCGAGAAGGCCAACGTGAACCGCAGCGGAAAGAACTTTGACCTGGCACAGTTCAGCTACGAGGTGAGCAACTTCGTGGCATCGTTCGACGAGCCGCTCCGACTCAACTTCTCGTTCATCGGACTGGGCAACACCAAGACCATGGGTCTCTCAAACATCATCATCGAGGGACAGCTGGTGGGTAGCAGCTCCACCTCCGTGAAATATGTGCTTAACACCGTCGTGGAGCCTGCCGAGGCAGGAACCATCAGCCGTGAGCCCGACCTTGACACCTACAAAGAGGGGGCCGAGGTGGTGCTGAAGGCCAACAAGAACTTCGGCTACCGCTTCTTGGAGTGGCAGGACGGCGATGGCCAGACGCTCTCTACCGAAACTGTCATGACCGTTAAGATGAGCGAGGAGAAAACCGTCAAGGCCGTGTTTCAGAGTGTTCCCGTCTATACCGTGACCACCCGTGTCACCAACGATGCTGACCGCACACTGGGCAGCGTAACCCTTACTCCCAATGACCACAACAACCAGTATGAGGCCGGAACGGAAATCACTGCAACGGCAAACGAAAGCAAGATTCTGAAGTTCCTGCAATGGACCGACGAGAACGAGAGCGCGGGTACTACGGCAAAACGCATGCTGACCGTGAACAGCGACATGGAGCTGGTGGCCGACTACGAGGTGCAAGACTTCATCGCCGTGTTCGATGCCTCGGTCAACAACTATTATGTCTATCCCAAGACATCGGGCTATCCCTTCCCCGCCGACATCACCTGGGACAACGAGCGTAACGCCTCGTCGGCCGTGGTAAAGGTCAAGGACGGCTCATTGGCCTACACCCAGGATGGCGGCACGCCGGTCGTCCGCAACCGCGATGGCGTTGTGCTATCCAGCATCAACGGTCTCTACCAGAACGGATACAAGACTACCGACATCGCCTTCCAGTTCCAGTTCTCCACGAAAGGCTTTACTACCGCCACCTTCACGGCCGATATGGCTGCCAAGAACATGGCATCGAAATACTGGAAAGCCCTTATCTCTACCGACGGAACAACCTTCAGCCCCATCACTGGCGCTACATGGACGATGACCGCCAACAGCGTCATGCCGCTTTCTATCGACCTTCCCGACTCGGCCATTGGCCAGGAAACGGTCTTTATACGCATCACGGGCGACGGCGACGAGAAACTTTCGTCGAGCTATGCCTTTGACCAGACCTTCGACGGGCTGCAATACACCTCTCACTCTGAGAGCGGCGTGGGCAATGTCTACGTCCTTGGCACTGCTGAGATGGTAGCCGACGACGTGGCTCCTGTGGTCACCGCCACCCTGCCCGCCGACGGTGCTGACGGCGTAAGCGCCACAGGCCGCATCACTATCAGCTACGACGAACGCATCGTGCCGGGCGACTCCAATGCCTCTCCTACCCTCTGTCCAGTAAGCGGCGGTAGTGCAGCCGACATCACCCCCACCTGGAGCAGCCGTTCGGTGAGCTTCAGCTATATGGGCCTCGACTACGGCACGCAGTACACCTTCACCCTGCCCGCTGGCTATGTTCAAGACCACTTTGGCAATGCCGCCGATGCCCTCACCCTAACCTTCACCACCATGGAACGCCAGCAGCCCCAGCCTCGTCTTTACGATGCCGTGGTTGATGCCGATGCATCCGAGACCTCAATATCCGGGATTCCTGTTTACTCAACCGTTCAGGGCGCCATTGACGCTGCCCCCACCGGTCGTGCCAAGCCTTGGCTCATCTTCATCAAGAACGGCCAGTACAAGGAGCACGTCGACATTCCCGTGACAAAGCCATACATCCACCTCATCGGCCAGAACCGCGACAAGGCCGTCATCCTCGATGACCGCTTGGCCGGTGGTGATAACGCCCAGCATGTCAGCGTGGCCGCCACCGTTGTGGTGAACGCCAGCAACTGCTTCTTCGAGAACCTCACTTTGGAGAACAGCTACGGACACGAGAAGCAGACCGGCCCACAGGCTCTCGCCCTGAACACCATCGGCGACCGCATCGCCCTCAACAGCGTTGCCCTGCTCTCGTATCAGGACACCTGGATTACCACCTCGACGCAGAAGAACCGCCACTACATCAAGAACTCGCTCATCGAGGGTGCCGTGGACTTCATCTACAACGGTGGTGACGTCTACCTCGACGGCGACACGCTTGAAATCAACCGTCCTTCCGGCGGCTACATCGTTGCTCCTTGGCACTCTGCCGAAACGAAGTGGGGCTACGTCTTCCAGAACAACATCATCCGTCCCCACAAGGGTGTCAACGTAAAGGATGTGTGGCTGGGCCGTCCCTGGCACGGTTCACCAAAGACCGTATTCATCAACACGCAGACCTACGTCAACATCCCCGCCAAGGGCTGGTACAACACCATGGGCGGACTGCCAGTACTCTGGGCCGACTACAACACCGTCGATGCCAACGGCAACCCACTCGACCTCTCGCAGCGTGAGAACTACTATTACTACACCGACGACTCTGGACAGAAGCAAGAGGCTTTCGACGTGAAGAACTACCTCACCGACGAGGAGGCTGCCCAGTACACCATCAAGAATGTCTGTGGCGGCGACGACAACTGGCAACCCGACCTGATGTGCGAGGCCTGCGACGCTCCCGTCGTGGCACTTGCTGACGGCAAGCTCGCGTGGGATGCTGTTCCATACGCTATCTGCTACATTGTGACTTGCGGCAATGATGTTGTAGGCTTCACAACCGACACCGAGTATGACTGCTCCATGCTCAGAGGTCAAAAATCAACGTTCAAGGTGCAGGCTGTCAACGAATTCGGCGGACTGTCGTCATTCGGTGAGGCTACTGACAGCGAGACAACCGCCATCGACGACATGCAGAAGAAAGATGCAAGCCATCATTCAGGAAACATCTGTTACGACTTGCAGGGACGCATGATATCTCCCGCCAACACAGGCAACAGCACCCGTTCGGCGCTCATCATCATTGAACGTTACGAGGATGGAACAGTTCGCAAAACCGTAAGATAGAGAAGGTAGTTTTCTCCCCAACAGGTCGTTGGGGAGAAAAGACTATCTTTTCTCATAGAAAATACTATCTTTTCCTATAGAAAAGACTACCTTTTCTCATAGAAAGGACTACAAAAAAGCTGCGCACACTCCTTGAGGAATGTGCGCAGCTTTTATTAATCTTCAGACTTAGAAGTCCATGTGGTCGAGAGCGTCGCTAAAGTCTTTCGGCTCATTGTTGGTAGCGGGGTCACGATAGGGCTGCTCGTCCTCACGATCGTAACGGGGACGGCGCTCGTAACGGTCACCACGATCCTGACGCTCCTGACGGTCGTAGTCGCCACGCTCAGGACGCTCATAACGTTCACCACGGTCGAAACGGTCGCCACGGGGTGCACGGCGGTCGCCACGATCGGGACGATCGGTGCGAGGCTGACGACGGTCACCACGGTCGCTACGCTCAGGACGGTCACCACGCTCACGGCGGGCAGGACGCTCCTGATAGCCCTCGGGCTTCTCGATGAGCACGCGGTGCGAGAGCTTGTACTTACCAGTCTTCGGGTCAATCTCCAAGAGCTTCACCTGAATGTGGTCGCCCTCCTTGATGCCAGCCTCCTCGACGGTCTCGAGACGACGCCAGTCAATCTCTGAGATATGGAGCAGACCGTCCTTACCGGGCATAATCTCGACGAAGCAACCGTAAGGCATGATGCTGCGGACCACGCCGTCGTAGACTTCGCCCACCTCGGGAACGGCCACGATGGCACGAATCTTCTGGAGTGCGCTCTCGATAGACTCCTTGTCGGGACCGGAAACCTGCACCTTGCCCACACCGTCGATTTCGTCGATAGTGATAGTGGTGTTGGTATCTTCCTGCATCTGCTGGATAATCTTTCCACCCGGGCCAATAACGGCACCGATAAACTCCTTCGGAATTTCAATCTGTACGATACGGGGCACCTGGGGCTTGAACTCTGCACGGGGCTCACTGATGGTATCGGTGATGCATTTCAAGATATGCTCGCGTCCGGCCTTGGCCTGCATGAGGGCCTTCTCAAGGATGTCGAATGACAGACCGTCGCACTTGATATCCATCTGTGTAGCGGTCAGACCGTCGCATGTACCGGTAGTCTTGAAGTCCATGTCGCCAAGGTGGTCCTCATCGCCGAGGATGTCGCTCAGCACGGCATACTTGTCCTCTCCGGGGTTCTTGATGAGACCCATGGCAATACCGCTCACGGGCTTCTTCATGGGCACGCCAGCATCCATGAGGGCCATCGTTCCGGCACAGACGGTAGCCATCGACGAGGAGCCATTCGACTCCAGAATCTGGCTCACCAGACGTACGGTGTAGGGGAAGTCCTCGGGAATCTGACCCTTCAGTCCGCGCCATGCCAGGTGACCGTGACCAATCTCACGACGACCTACGCCGCGCTGAGCCTTGGCCTCGCCAGTACAGAACGGCGGGAAGTTATAGTGCAGCAGGAAACGCATGTAACCACGCTCCAGCACGTCATCAACAAGTTTCTCATCGAGCTTCGTTCCCAGTGTGCAAGTGCCAAGTGCCTGCGTCTCTCCACGGGTGAAGATACTGCTTCCGTGAGGCATGGGCAGCGGGCTGACCTCGCACCAGATAGGACGAATCTCATCGGTCTTACGGCCGTCAAGGCGGATGCCCTCGTCAAGGATGCAACGGCGCATGGCATCGCGCTCTACGTCGTGGTAGTAACGGTCCATCATAGCATCGTACTCCTCATCAGAGATAACCTCAACGTCCTCTGTATTCTCTGTGGTCTCTGCAGCCTTGCGCTCGGCGAAGAACTGCTCCTTGAAGTCGGCAAGAATCTTCTCGAAGGCATCGGCACGCTCCTGCTTCTCCAGGGCCTGCTTCGTAATCTCGTATGCCTTCGGATACAACTCTTTATTCATGCGTGCGCGAAGCTCCTCGTCGTTCACCTCATGGCAGTACTCACGCTTCACGTCCTTACCCAGCTCCTTGCTGAGCTCCGTCTGGAGCAGACACATGGGCTTGATGGCATCCATAGCAGCCTTCAGGGCACCGAGCAGATCCTGCTCGCTGACCTCCTTCATCTCGCCCTCCACCATCATGATGTTCTCAGCCGATGCACCGACCATGATGTCCATGTCGGCCTCGCGCATCTGCTGGAAGGTGGGGTTAATGACATACTCACCGTTGATACGAGCCACGCGAACCTCCGAGATGGGGCACTCGAAGGGGATATCTGAACATGCCAGTGCTGCCGAGGCGGCGAATCCGGCCAGCGCGTCGGGCTGGTCAACCCCGTCGGCAGAGAGGAGCATGACGTTGACAAATACTTCGGCGTGATAGTTACTGGGGAAGAGTGGACGGAGAACGCGGTCCACCAGTCGCGATGTAAGGATTTCATTGTCTGAGGCTTTGCCTTCGCGCTTCGTAAATCCGCCGGGGAAACGTCCGGCTGCGCTGTACTGTTCACGATAGTCTACCTGAAGCGGCATGAAATCGGTTCCGGGAACTGCATCTTTTGCGGCACAAACAGTGGCAAGCAATACTGTGTTGTTCATACGGAGAACGACGCTCCCGTCGGTCTGTTTTGCCACTTTCCCGGTTTCAATGGTGATGGTCCTTCCATCAGCCAATTGAAGGGTCTTTGTAATTACGTTCATCTTTTCTTTAAAAAAACATCTAAATATAAAACGGTTATATCAAAAATACCGTGCAAAGGTATACATAAATCACCATATAGCGAAATATTGCCGCCTTTTTTTGTACTTTTTATGAAATAAGCCCGGATACCATGCTAATGACACCCGGACTTCTCTCTGACACTAATTGTCGGAAATCTGTTTCACTTATCGGGAGAAATCATTCCGTTTCTTCCAACATCATTTTGGCTTTCCTGGCCAATTCGGCCATGATGCTGATGACCTCTGCGATGTCGGCCACGTCGACGGCTCCGTCACCGTTCACGTCGGCATGCTCTGCAAATTCATCTGCATTGCCTGCCATCACATCAATGATGGTCGCGATGTCGGCCACGTCTACGCCACCGTCACAGTTCACGTCGCCATGAATGCCTTCCACCACCTTGAAGGGTACCTGCTCCGTAACGCTCAGGCCGAAGGAGTTCCAGAA
>JAGCNO010000042.1 GCA_017645905.1 Prevotella sp.
CTCGACTGTCTCGGCTGCGGCAACTGCGCCGACATCTGCCCGGGCAACCCGAAGCTGGGCAAGGCCCTCACCATGGTTCCGTTCAATCCCGATGCTGCCGACATGAAGAAGATGGCCGCCGACTGGGACAAGCTGGTGAAGGTTCCTTCGAAGCAGCACCTCGTCGACATCCGCACAAACGTGAAGAACTCACAGTTCGCTCAGCCTCTGTTCGAGTTCTCCGGCGCTTGCTCCGGTTGCGGTGAGACTCCTTACGTGAAGCTCATCAGCCAGCTGTTCGGTGACCGTCAGATGATTGCCAACGCTACGGGCTGCTCATCTATCTACTCTGCTTCTATCCCCTCGACTCCTTACACGAAGAACGAGAAGGGTCAGGGCCCATGCTTCAACAACTCCCTGTTCGAGGACTTCTGCGAGTTCGGTCTCGGTATGGCTCTCGGTAACAAGAAGATGAAGGAGCGCGTTGCCAAGCTGCTCAAGGAAGCCTGCGAGGCTCCCCAGTGCACCGAGGAGTACAAGGCTCTTGCTGAGGAGTGGATTGCCAATATGGAGGATGCCGACAAGACGAAGGAGATTGCCCCGAAGCTTCGCGCTGCCATTCGTGCTGCCGCTGCCGCCGGTTGCCCTGTCAACCAGGAGCTCCAGACCCTCGACCACTACCTCGTAAAGCGCAGCCAGTGGATTATCGGTGGCGACGGTGCTTCTTACGACATTGGTTACGGCGGTCTCGACCACGTGATTGCTTCTGGTGAGGACGTCAACATCCTCGTGCTCGATACTGAGGTTTACTCCAACACCGGTGGTCAGGCTTCTAAGGCTACTCCTCTCGGCGCTATTGCTCAGTTCGCTGCCCAGGGTAAGCGCATCCGTAAGAAGGACCTCGGCATGATTGCCACCACCTACGGCTACGTCTATGTCGCTCAGATTGCCATGGGTGCTGACCACGCTCAGACCCTGAAGGCTATCCGCGAGGCCGAGGCTTGGCACGGACCCAGCATCATCATCGCCTACGCTCCCTGTATCAACCACGGTCTGAAGGCCAAGGGCGGTATGGGTAAGAGCCAGGCCGAGGAGAAGAAGGCCGTCGAGTGCGGTTACTGGCACCTCTGGCGCTTCAACCCTGCCCTCATCGAGGAAGGCAAGAATCCGTTCAGCCTCGACTCGAAGGAGCCGAACTGGGCAAACTTCCACGACTTCCTGCTCGGCGAGGTTCGTTACCTCTCCGTCAAGAAGGCTTATCCCAACGAGGCCGAGGAGCTCTTCGCCGAGGCTCAGCGTATGGCTCAGATCCGCTACAAGACCTACGTCCGCAAGACGCAGGAGAATTGGGAGGACTAATCCCCTGTCCTTTATAATAAAAAAGAGGTGAAACAGCAAAGTTTCGCCTCTTTTTTCTTTTATAAATAAAATAATGTGTACCTTTGCAACGAAATTGCTCACTAACCCCACTATCAAGATGAAGAAATTATACCTTTTATTGTTTGTTGCCAGCCTGTCGATGACGGCTATGGCACAGGAGAAATTTGAGTTGGGCAAGCCCAATAACGATGCTTACCGGTACCTGGATGAGTACATGCCTCTGAAGGACTATATTGACTACTCCAAGTATCCTAACTTCAAGCTGGGGGCCGGCACAACGGTCAGCAACTATCTCACGAATAATTCCGTAGTCCAGAAACTGACCAACAAGAACTTCACCGAGACCGTTGCCGGCAATGCCATGAAGATGGCCAGTTGTGTGGACGGCAATGGCACTATGAACTTCACGACGGTGCGTAACTACGTGAACACGGCGACGAACGCAGGCATCAGCGTCTATGGCCATACCCTGGCCTGGCACTCGCAGCAGCCCAAGGGTTGGTTGCTGAAGCTCCTTGCCGACAAGCCCGACCCCGATGCCGGTGAAGTCTATGCACAGGTAGCCAGCAAGGATTTCCGGACTAACAAGACCTTGGGCTGGAAGGCGAACGAGTCAGAATTTGGGTTTACCACCAAGTTCGACGCTACCAATGGCCTCACGGTGACGTCCACGAAGTCGTATCAGTATCAGGTGCAGTTCGTGGCCTGGGAAAACATCATCCTCGAAAAAGGCAAGACCTACAAGATGACTTTTACCATAAAGGGCTCTAAATCGGGCAGGGTCAGCGGCCGTCTCGGCGACTGGAATGGCGGTGCAAACGTTTCGGCCAACTTCACCTCTGAGTGGAAGGATGTGGAAATCAGCGTCAAGCCAACCATGGAGAGCAACTTCCTGCTCCTGCAAGTTCCCAATTATGTGGGCGACGTCTCTATCAAGAGCATCAAGATAGAGGGCAACAAGCCCGCCAAGATGATTCCCCTGACGAAGAAGGAGATGCACGACACACTCGTCTATGCCATGGACAAGTGGATCAAGGGCATGATGACGGCCTGCGGAGGCAAGGTCAAGGGCTGGGACCTCGTCAACGAGGCCATCTCCGGTGAAGGTAATGACGGCAGCGGCAACTACCCTCTGCAGCACTCTGAGAATTACAATCCAAATGGCAATCCGAATGCCACATGGGATGTCGGAGGCGACGCCTTCTACTGGCAGGACTATATGGGCGATCTCGAATACGTACGACAGGCATGCCGTCTGGCCCGTAAATACGGTCCTGAGGATATCAAGCTCTTCATCAACGACTACAACCTGGAGTCTGACTGGGACGACAACAAGAAGGTGAAGAGCCTGGTCAACTGGATCAAGAAGTGGGAGGCCGACGGCGTGACCAAGATTGATGGTATCGGTACGCAGATGCACATCAGCTGCTTCGAGAGTGCCAGTATTCTGAACAACATCAAGTCGCACATCACTAAGATGTTCCAGGTGATGGCCTCAAGCGGAAAGCTCTGCCGCGTGTCGGAACTCGACATGGGCTATGTCCGCGGAACTAACAGATGGGGAAGCTCTGTCAAGACCACCCAGCTGACCGAAACCGAGCACAAGCGGATGGCCGACTTCTACGAGTGGATCATCAAGGAGTATTTCCGCATCATTCCTCCCGAGCAGCAGTGGGGCATCTGCCAGTGGTGCACCACCGATGCTCCAACTAACAGCGGATGGCGCGGTGGCGAACCGGTTGGCATCTGGGATCTCAACTACTACCGCAAGCATGTCTATGCCGGATTCGTACGCGGACTGAACGGCGGCGAGCCCACCACCGGCATCGACGTAGTTAAGGCCAACGAGACTATTGACTCCTCAAAGGGCATCTACAACCTCAATGGCATGCGTATGCAGGCAACATCGCTCGACGAGCTGCCCTCCGGCCTCTATATCGTCAACGGCAAGAAGGTCTTCAAATAAGGCCCCATGCCTTTATTGACTACCTGCTCAAACGACCTCGGCACCCGCTTCCTGCGCTTCGCCGAGGTTTTTTTGTGGCTTCCTCAATACTTATTCAGTTTCCTTATTCTTGAAGAAATAGCACCATGATTCCTTCCAAATATCTTGCATAGCTCACCCACACTCTTGCCTGAGGCCGATAGTTGCAGAAGCATGTCATCATCTTCTTTTGTCCATAGTTGGTAGGCATTCGGATATTTGTAACGTTTTTCCTCCATGGTGTATGCCTTCTGTCGTTTGGAGCCATCTTTCGGGATAAAGTCTGATATACGGAATATAGATTCTGTGGACGGTCTAAGGAATTCCACGATGGACTTTGTGTGAGAAAGAACTGAAGGAATCTTGGATATAGGAATATTGTACAACAAATCTGGATTAGAAGGTTCACCACCTACCCCTAAAACAATAAAGACGGGCATGTTTCTTTCTGCTGAAAACTGTTGGTAGACGGTCAGTTTATCAGGTGAGAACAGGTCTTGATCCAAGTTGGGTAATAGTTTTTCTCGCCATTTGCACTCGACTGCAATAGCTATCCCATGATAGTCGAAGACAAAGTCGGGATGGCGATTATTCTCGGGACATATATCACCTAGTATTTTGTCGCCCTGCCATTCCTTCAAGACAAAGCCGCTATCATCATGGAGATTGAACAGTCCCAAGACATAGTCTTCAAACTCACGGCCTTTCAAAACTTCTTCAGGAAGTGTGATGGAACGAATACGTGTATAGATAGCCGAATAGCTGCAATGCAACTGTTTATGAATGGCATGGATTCCCATGTCTGCATAATACATTCGCAGAAGAATCTTGTCTCGTGCTACCGTCCATCGTTCACGGCTCGAATCTGGCTCTGCCGCCAACAAGACAACATTATCATCTATGAGATTCTTGATGCCTTCCCGTCCTGCTAACAGAGAAAACACGCTACCATTCTTATTGACATAGCCGCAGACAACATGCTGGCACAGAGAAAGTACACACTCGTTCCTCAATCTTGGTGTCTGACCTTTTCCTGATGGTTCCTCACGCTTCAAAACAACAATAAGCATTCGATTCTCCTGTAATGCTTGTGTTATCTGGATGTTATTCTCATCTACGAAACGGTTCATCACAAACAGGACAGTTGGGATTTTATTGACAAGAAGGGCTTTTAAGACCTCCGCTTCCATCTCAGTTGAATTGAAACATGCTATGCAATCATCTGTCGACAGACTATCTGTCCACTGGAACACATGTTTATAGAGTTGAACAGGAGTCCTTTTGGAGCAGAGGAAGAGTGTCTTCTCCCGTTTCAACAAATCTATATTCCCTATTTGCTTAATGATTTGCATAGTGTCATATTTGCTTCTAGCAAATAATTACATTTCCTCTTGTATTTTCATCCACAGCCCCTCCACGTCGTCCTGTAGCCATTCCAGGTCGCAGGCCTCGGGGTCAAAACCATTGGGAATGTCATACCATTCCAGGCGTTCCTTGTCTTCGGCTGTCTTGCGCTTTTTCTTGTTCAGTTCGAGGAGGTTGGCATATCCCCATACGCCTCCGCAGTCTTCCGGCGGGCACTCGCCCTGTGCTTTCAGCAACTTGATGACCGGCTCCTCGTTAGGGGCATAGTCGCGTGAGGACTTTACCCACAGGTCGTGTGTCCAAGAGTCGCCATAGTCGTATTCAAACTTCATCCGTTCGCCTTTTGGCTGCAATACCATCTCGAGCGAAGTCTTTTCGCTATTCTTTTTTTGTACACGAGACATGAATGCCATAAAGCTGTTGGCGTTCTCCTTTAACTCTCTGGAGTTCACGTAGCACACATTGTTCTTTCCAATGAACTGGTACAGGTGCTCATGCTTCCATCCCATCGCGTCGAGCAGGACAAAAGCCAGCAGCTCCAGCGTGATGTTTGAGGGAACCACGAGTTCGCGCCAGATGCTGACAGGTGAGTTGTTGAGCTTAATGCGGATGAGATACTCGCGCTTCGACTTGCCGATAAACTTGTGTTTGGGCAGTTCCAATCCTAACAGATAGCTTTCGTAGTCGAAACCGGGATTGTCTTCATCTTCATCATCTTCCTCCTCGTCATCATCTTCTAAGTCTTCATAGAACTCATCGTCAAGCATCAGGTCTTCGGGTTTGAAATCGCCGTTCTTGATTTGCTCTTCCGATAGTTCCATTATCTTCAAAGGATCCAGTCCGTTCATAAGCATGAAGCCTATGATATCCACAAAACTTTTTATACCATGTTTCTCGACTTCCTTTCTCACATCGTCGGGGAGCGAAGCCAAAACATCGTCGAATGAGAATGGCTCTTTCTGTTTGCCATTCTTGATTGATGGGTTTAATTTCTTAATTTTTGCCATAGGTGTATAGTTGTTGAGCGTTATTACGGCTGCAAAGTTACACATTTTATTTTCAATTATCGTGCAATAATGCCGTAGCAAATAATTAAAAATACTTAATTATTGGACACGACCAGACTGACAAGTTGCTCAATCCAAGAAATATGCGTACCTTTGCAGCCCGAAATCGAGAACGGCCGCTGAGCAAATGACTCTTTAGCGGCAATAAGACAATAAACAATAAACATTAAACAATTAACATTAACAATGAGTCAGAAAATTCGTATTAAGCTGAAGAGCTACGACCACAAATTGGTCGACAAGTCAGCCGAGAAAATCGTGAAGGCCGTGAAGGCCACGGGTGCAGTCATCAGCGGTCCTATCCCCCTGCCCACCCACAAGCGTATCTACACCGTCAACCGCTCTACCTTCGTCAACAAGAAGTCTCGTGAGCAGTTCCAACTGAGCGACTACAAGCGCCTCATCGACATCTACAGCTCGACCGCCAAAACCGTCGACGCTCTGATGAAGCTCGAACTCCCCAGCGGCGTGGAAGTGGAAATCAAGGTATAGTACATTCTAACGTCTAATATCGTCCGTGGGGCGGTGCTCATAAGAGTACCGCCCCACGGTTTTTTAGTATGTGAAGCTTTATATACATTAAAGAAGAGGGTGACGTAAGACACCCTCTTCTTCAATTTTCAATCTTCAATCTCTTACAGCTTCGGACCTGCAGCTACGAGAGCCTTACCTGCCTCGTTGCCTTCGTACTTCTTAAAGTTCTTGATGAAGCGGGCAGCCAGGTCCTTGGCCTTCTCTTCCCACTCGTCGCGGTTCTGATAAGTGTCGCGCGGGTCGAGAATGCCCCATGCCACGCCGTTGAGCTGTGTGGGAACCTCGAAGTCGAAGTAAGGAATCTTCTTGGTGGGAGCGTTCAGGATGTCACCGCCCAGGATAGCATCGATGATGCCGCGGGTGTCCTTAATCGAGATACGCTTGCCAGTGCCGTTCCAACCGGTGTTCACCAGATAAGCCTTGGCACCGCTCTTCTCCATGCGCTTCACCAGCTCCTCAGCATACTTCGTGGGATGCAGTTCGAGGAAGGCCTGGCCGAAGCAGGCGCTGAAGGTAGGCGTGGGCTCGGTGATGCCACGCTCTGTACCAGCCAGCTTGGCGGTGAAGCCCGAGAGGAAGTAGTACTTCGTCTGCTCCGGGGTGAGGATGCTCACGGGAGGCAGCACGCCGAAGGCATCGGCTGAGAGGAAGATCACGTTCTTGGCCTCGGGACCGGCGCTCTTGCCGTTCACCTTCTGGGCAATCTTCTCGATGTGGTTGATGGGATAGCTCACGCGGGTGTTCTCGGTGACGCTCTTGTCGGCGAAGTCAATCTTGCCGTTCTCGTCGACGGTAACATTCTCTAACAGGGCATCACGACGGATAGCGTTGTAGATGTCGGGCTCGCTCTCCTTGTCAAGGTTGATAACCTTGGCGTAGCAGCCGCCCTCGAAGTTGAACACGCCCTCGTCGTCCCATCCGTGCTCGTCGTCGCCGATGAGCAGGCGCTTCGGGTCGGTGCTGAGCGTGGTCTTACCTGTTCCGGAGAGGCCGAAGAAGATAGCGGTGTTCTTACCCTCCATGTCGGTGTTGGCCGAGCAGTGCATCGAAGCGATACCCTGCAGGGGCAGGTAGTAGTTCATCATCGAGAACATACCCTTCTTCATCTCACCGCCGTACCAGGTATTGATAATCACCTGCTCGCGGGTCGAGGTGTTGAAGGCCACGCAGGTCTCTGAGTTCAGGCCCAGCTCCTTGTAAGCCTCTACCTTAGCCTTTGAGGCGTTGTAGATGACGAAGTTCGGCTCGAAGTTCTCCAGTTCCTCAGCGGTGGGCTGAATGAACATGTTCTTCACGAAGTGAGCCTGCCAGGCCACCTCTACGATGAAGCGTACACGCAGACGGGTAGCCTCGTTGGCTCCGCAGAAAGCGTCCATCACGTAGAGCTCCTTGTTGCACAGCTCCTTGATGGCAATCTCCTTCACCTTGGCCCAGACGTCCTCGCTCATGGGGTGGTTGTCGTTCTTGTATTCATCAGAAGTCCACCACACCTTGTCCTTCGACTGCTCGTCGCAGACGATGTACTTGTCCTTAGGCGAGCGGCCGGTGTAGATGCCGGTCATCACGTTGACGGCGTTCAGCTCGGTGTTCTGACCCTTGTCGAAACCGGTCAGACCAGCCTTTGTCTCCTCCTCAAAGAGGTACTCATACGACGGATTGTGGGCAATCACGGTCGAACCGGTGATGCCGTACTGTGTCAAATCTAACTTTGCCATTGTGATAATATTTTAAAGTTGTTGTTACTGAAATCGTTTTTATTGTTTTCCTGAATTCGGGTGCAAAGGTACAAAAAAGTTTAGAGTTAAGAGTTAAGAGTTTGGAGTTTTTTTGTGTGCGCCAACGCTTTTTTTGTTAAACTATTCAAAAACAGCAATTTCGGCACCCCATTTGACACCCGCAGTTAGCAAATGTCAACCTACCACAACTCATCATAGCCGACTTGCTACCACAGGAATATCTCCATTTACATAAACATAAAAACAATCATAATTCTCAAAATCTACAAATAGCCATCACTTTTCATAATTAGTATTAAAAAGAATACTTTTTCTGCTTAATTGTTTCGTGAAACAGTATTCTTTTTATTACCTTTGCACCGTCAAATGAAAAAGGAATGAAAGCGTATAAGGTTATTGAAGTCATCAGAATGCTTGAAGCAGACGGATGGATTCTTATTGCCACAAAAGGTGACCACCGATAATACAAGCACCCTACGAAGAAAGGGAAGGTGACTATCAGAGGTCACAAGAACGAGGTGTTAAGCCAGTTTCTATTGAACAGCATTTGGAAACAGGCAGGATGGAAATAATAAAAACCGGAGTATAAAAATATGGAAAAAATCATTGTAAACGTTTCATGGTGCGACAAGAATTATGGCGCTTCGCTCGGAGAAAACGTACCGGGAGCTGTTGTTGTGACGGCAAAGACGTATGAGGAACTGACTGAGGAGGTTCGCGAGTCGCTGAAATTTCACATTGAGGGAATGATTGCCGACGGCGACGACGTGCCTCAATGGCTGCGTGATGGTGAATATGAGTTCGAGTACCATCTGGATGCTGCTGCCTTGTTGCAAATGTGCTCACCATACGCCTCGATTGCAGCTATAAGCAGGGCTTCCGGAATTAACAAGCACCAGCTTAGCCACTATGCCAACGGCATCAAGAAGCCACGCCCAGAACAGCGGAGGCGAATAGTGGAAGGAATCCATAAAATAGGCCGCGAACTGATTTCTTTAGCGTAGACCTTTTGTCTAACAGGAGGAGCTTTTTTGTAAGAGAAACGACAAAACGGTCCAATCACCATTGAATTGGCGCGATGCCGTTCTGCTCAAGGTATTCATTGCAGCGGGAGAACTGGTGCTGACCGAACCACCCGCCTCGGTTGGCCGAGAGGGGCGAGGGGTGTACGCTCTCTAAGACGAGGTTCTCCTGACGGTTAATCATGTAAGCCTTGCTGCGGGCATAGCCTCCCCAAAGCATATAGACCAGATGGCTGCGGCTGCGGGCAAGGGCCTGGATGGCGGCATCGGTGAAGTTCTGCCAGCCCAGCCGTGAGTGACTGTTGGCTAAGTGGGCACGGACGGTGAGCGTAGCGTTGAGCAGCAGCACACCCTGATTGGCCCAGCGTGTGAGGTCGCCGTCCTGAGGCATGGGCACACCCAGGTCGTCGGAAATCTCGCGGAAGATGTTCTGCAGCGACGGGGGGAAGGGCACGCCGGGCAGCACGGAGAAGCTCAGCCCATGGGCCTGGCCCGGCTCATGATAGGGGTCCTGGCCGATGATGACCACCTTCACCTGGTCGAAGGGACAGAGGTTGAAGGCATTGAACACGAGGCGGGCAGGAGGATAGCAGACCACCGTCTGATATTCCTGCCGCACGGACGCTGCCAACTGCGCAAAATAGGGCTTCGAAAACTCGCCCTCCAGCTGTCGTTTCCACGACTCTTCTATCTGTACATTCATCTTTTTCTTTTGGCTGTTGTAATCAGTTCAAAATCAATTACTTAGAAGGCTTTCCAAAGTTACGGCTTTTCAGGCTGGGAGAAAAAGCCGTTCTTTCTATGGGAAAAAGCCGTTCTTTCTATGAGAAAAAACCGTTCTTTCTTAGGGAAAAAGCCGTTCTTTCTCCGGGGGACTTTTATTAACGGTTGGAAATAGCGTCAAGATACTGCCTTACGGCCTGGCTGATGCTCTGCAGTCCGAACTGCGCGGGGTCTATCTCGTCGAGGGGCATCCACGTCAGGGCAGCGGCATCATCGTCGGCGTGGGGAGCAGCATCGTCGGGCACACGGGCCTCATAGAACATGTCGATGGTGTGAATCACCATGCCGGAGTAGAGGTAGCGGTTGGGAATGGAGAAGAGATAGCGGAGCTCGGCAACGTCGAGGCCTGTCTCTTCCTTTATCTCGCGTTTCATGCCCTGCTCCACCGTCTCGTCCATATCCACGAAGCCGCCGGGCAGGTCGAGGGTGCCCTTGGCGGGCTCTTTGCCGCGAACGGCCACGAGCAGGTCGCCCCGGCTGTTGCGGATGAAGGCAGCTGTAGCCGAGCAGGGGTTGGCGTAGTAGGTAAAGCCACAGGCCTCGCAGCGCTTGCTCTTGAAATTGTTCTCCACGAAGCGACTGCTGCCGCAGACGGGGCAGAAACGGAATTTGTCTAAGGGATGGGGCATGGTTTAGGGGAAGTGAAAGGGACGTTATACGAGGACGATGCCGTCGTCGGTGATAACAATGAGGTGACGGCGGTAGAGGTCGCCGATGGCCCGTTTGTAGGCCTTCTTCGACACCTTGAAGCGGTCGTAGATAAGCTCTGGCTCGCTGTTGTCGCCCAGGTCGCAGCGGCCGCCGTTCTCGTGAAGGTAGCGCAGGAGGGTCTCGGCAAAGTCGAGGGTGTGGCGGTGGCCCGTGGGCTGCAACGTGAGGTCAATCTTGCCGTCCTGGCGCACATGGTCCACGTAGGCCGTCACACGGTCGCCTGTGTGCAGCTGCTGGAAAATCTGGTTGTCGTAGAGCTGGCCCTGATAGTAGAGGCGAGTGGGACTATTGGAATCAGCGGGAGTGACAATAGCCTTGAAGCCCAGGTCGGTCTTCTGCCAGATGAGGCAGTCTACCGCGTCGCCGTGATACAGCCTGTTCTCTCCCTGCTCGGAAGCGGCTGTCAGGTAGCGTTCCACCTTGGCCGTAGCCATCAGGCGGTGGCTCTCCTCGTCCTCCTTCACGTAGACGATGTAGCCCTTGCCGCGCAGCATGGGCTGCTTCTGCTCGCGGAAGGGGCAGAAGAGGTCCTTCATCAGGCCCCAGCTGAGGAACGCGCCGTACTTGTTGGTCCAGGCCACGCGCAGGAAGGCGAACTCGCCCACCGTGGCCAAGGGCGTCTCCGTAGTGGCAATGAGCCGCTCGTCCTGGTCGAGGTAAATGAAAACGCGCACCTCGTCGCCGATGTGCATCTCAGGCGTGACGTAGCGGCGCGGCATCAGAATGTCGCCCGTCGTCTCGTCGCCCTGCAGGTAGAGTCCCTGCTCAGCGCTGTGGTCAATGCGCAGGGTGTTGTATTTCCCTAATTCAATCATCTTGCAAAATGTTTGCTGCAAAGGTAGAAATAAAAGCTGACAGGGGCAAACAAATTAGACTAAAATAGCATTTAATGTTAAGAATTAATAAATTCTAAGCATTTCCCTCCCGCTTTTTTCGTTATCTCGAAAAATCTTCCTACCTTTGCACCCGCAAACGAAAGGAAGCATAAAAACTTGGTGCCTTAGCTCAGTTGGTAGAGCATCGGACTGAAAATCCGTGTGTCCCCGGTTCGATTCCTGGAGGTACCACTCCTCCTTTCATTATGAACCCCGTAAAGACTTCGGTCGGAGCGGGGTTTTTCGTGTTGGGCTAAACCCACCCCTCCCGAGAGGAGGGAAGCCGCTGAACACAATAAAAAATCTGTGTAATCCGTGCTGCCTGTGAGAACAAGATTCCATCTCACTGACGAGACTTTATCTCTCACAGATTGCACAGACTACACAGATTTGGCGGCGCGTAGGGAAAGGGAGTCAGACGAGCGAGACTCCCCTACTCTTCCACTTCTTCATCTTCCCAGCTGTCGTACTGGCGGCTGCGGCCGGTGCCGCTGCTGCCAGTAATGGTGCCGCCTTCGCCTTCTCCATGAAGGTCGGCGTTGCTGGTGATAGTCCTGCCCTCACTGGCACTCTGAAGGAGAGGCCGGCTCTGTAGGTTCACAATGTGCAGCCGGGGCTGCTGATAAGCTTTCTTGTTCATTGCTATTGTATGGAATTTATGGTTCAACGAAAATAGGTGGGACGGGGATTACTTAATCACGACCTTGAGCTGAAGCTCGAGCTCGTTCACGCTCGATAAAGCATGAGCGAGCTCTGCTTTATTCTCACTTAATCACGACCTTTTTACCGTTCTTGATGTACAGGCCCTTGCGCACAGGCTTGTCGAGCTTACGGCCGTCGAGCATGTACAATTTGTCATTTCCTCTCTCATTTAGCGTAGCGCTAATGATGCCCTGCGTTTTGACGTCGCCGAAGTTCATGCGGAAGGCACGGACGGGCGTCGAGGTGTTGAGCTGGAAGTAGGCGCGGAAGGCTCCTAAGCTGGCACCGGCCTCCGGGTAGTACACATTGTTGCCATTGCCAAGGAACAGGATGTTCTCGTCCGGCTCCTCGAAGCTCATGTAGCCGTAGGTACCCTTGAAGGTCACCATGCCGTCGTAGCTGGCCACGTCGTACGTATCGGTATCGATGGAAACACCGGAGAAGACGGGATTCTCGATGGTCTCGCCGACATTGTCCCACTTGATGAGGTAGGGACGTCCGGCCTCCATCATGTCCGGTGATTCGGGGCTGAGGTCGACAGCCTTGAAGTAGAGGTAGAGCGTGTTGCCCTCGAGACCAGTCAGATGCGTGCCGGTCTCGTCGTCATACGTGCCGTCCACGTCGAGTTCCATCACCACAGGGTTGTCCTCATAGATTTCGCCCAGGTTCTCGTTCCTCACGTCGAAGGGCAGGCACAGCGTGTTCCATGCGCCATCTTTGTAGAGCGTGCGGCCAGCCAGTATCACATCCTTCGGTGAACCGTCGTCGCCACTGATAAGGTCGATATTTTTCTCGCCCTCTTCCTTATCCGAGTCGTTGTTGGCAAGCTCTAAGAAGCCGTCGAAGAAGAAATTCAGTGTGACGGATTCACCACTGCCCATATAAAACTCCACATACTTTTCTCCTGTCAGGAGGATGTCAATGTTAGGAGTGCATAGGTCATACTCAATACCTGTAGCGTGGTCGTACAGCTTGAAGGTGAGATCGTCGTTAGTGTTATCGTAATAGACGGGCAGCTCAACAATGGGATATGGGTCACCTAATTCCGGGTAATCTGACATGAACGCATGCCCCCTACATTCGTCGCCAACGAAGGCGGCAACCTCCAAGGAGGCCCAGTTGCCATCACTGGTTATGAAGTTGCCATTTATCTGAATGGTGGCCACGACAGGGCTATTCAACTGATAAGTATGGTAGTTGAATTCAGGCCAATGAGTTTCATTCGTGTATTGCAAATCGCCGCCTGGTAGTTCGGGGAATACTAACTCCTTAGACTCTGGAGCTGCTGAATGGTACATATATCCCTGTCCAGGCTCAAGGGTGGTGAGAGTACCTATCCAAATGCCATTGGTGTAGACAGCGAAGGCTGTCTGAGACTGAATGATGTCGCCATCTTCGGCTAAACCGGCAAACGCATCGGAGACGAGTGTCGGGTCGCTGAGCGGGAAACCAATCCAGTTGTCATGTTCGTTGCTGATGGTGACGGGATGCTCGGCTGGGTCGATGGGCATGCCTTCCAGCACCAACTCACAGTCTTCTGGAACATTAATCATGTACATCTGATTAAGATAAAAATCTCCCCATAATCTTCCAATCCATCTACCACGTTGGTAAGTGGTATTGCCATCTTGTGAGCTGATGGTAATATCGTGAGAACTCCCCAACGCTCCCACAAGGGCGTTCTTCAGGTCATCAAGAGTGATGTCGATATTGAACGATACCCAATTCCAACCTGCTGCAAGGGTAAATGTATTGGTTATGATGGTAGCTTCTGGTGTGGTGAAGGTAACCACGTCGCTCCATTCCTCAGGATCGGAGCAGTCGCTCTTCACTTGGGCTTCGTACGTCGTTTCGGGAGTGAGACCCGTCAGGGTGACGTTGGTGGCGGTGGCCTCTTCGGTTAGCCACTCTGAATCAGGAATCACAGTCTGGTCGCCAATAATCACGTTGTCGATGTGAAGGTTGTTGTCGGCGTTGCTTTCTGTGGATTCACCGTAGAAAGCGATGCACACCCTTTGACCGACATAACTGCTGAGGTCGATGCTCACTTGCTCGCCTTCGGCAGTATTGGCGATGTTGTTATAGACGTAAGTTGAACCTTCTTCGTTGTCCCACTGGCGCAGGA
>JAGCNO010000043.1 GCA_017645905.1 Prevotella sp.
CAGGTTGGTGTAGTCGCCATAGTGCAGGGCGATACGCGTCTGCTGCATGTCCTGTATCACGCCGTCAATGACGATAAGTGGCTGGGCATTGGCCGTCAGCGAGTTAAGACCACGCACGAACATAGCAGCACCATATCCTGGGCCTCCGCTACGGGTAATAGCTCTCACATCACCGCCCAGTTCGCTCTCAATATCGGTCTCGATAGTCTGCGAAGTTGTATTACGCATAGTGGCTGTGGCGGCAGCGGTAACACCCGTTCCTTTGCCATACATAGAGCGGAACTTGTCGGGGAGCATCTCGATTCTCAGCGGGGATTGCAAATCCCCTTTAGCAGAGATAGCCACTTGCAATGAGAGGTACTCAGGAGCATGAACATAGAGCGCCGTAGCCGCTGTGGGCACCTTAATGATGAATGTGCCGTCATCGCCAGTCATAGCCGTGTAGTTCTCGTAGCCTAAGGCCTGCACCATGATGCCGGGCAGGGGAGCCTTCGTGGCAGCGTCGACGCACGTTCCACTAACCTCTACGGTGGGATAGGCGGGGACTTTCTTGACAGGCAGCTTTCTTGCTACTATTGTTTCCTCCTCATCGTCTTGCGCCATCACTGTGGAACTGAACGACAGAGACAAAATAACAAATAATAAACTTATCCTCATATTCGTGTTATTCGTGAAATTCGTATAATTCGTGAAATTCGAGAAATTCGAGAAATTCGTGTCCGGCTACAGGATTCGTGGTTATTCGTGGTCGTATTTGTAGTCAGGATGTTCATTCAGGTAGTCGTCGAGCTCCTTCGGGCGGAGTATGAGGCAGTCTATGCGAAGAGTGCGGTCATACTGGCTTGAAAGTGCATTGGTTACATTGCTACGAAAACGTATGTAGGGATAATAGCGGCCCGTCTCCACGAATGCTACTGGGAAGGTGAATTCGCCAATGTACACTGTGTCTATGCGAGTAGGGTCGTTTTCAAAGTAGTTATTGCCGGCGACTGTATTGCGCATACGTTTCTCCTGACTCTTACCTTTGGCATCCACATAACCAATATCAACGACCATGCGGCTGGGGAGGGAAACAGCATTGGCATTAGTGATATTTGCCGGTACGAAAACGGCATAGACATTGTAGGTAGCAGAACGCACCCCTGAGAGGTAGAAATCCACCTCAGGATTGGTGTTCGACGCACTGGGCTGAGCCTGCAAGTAGCGGCCGTTGGAAATCTTGCCCGTGATGGCAGGGTTTTGTGCTAACTCAGACACGCGGACGCTGGCAGGCTCGCCGGCGGTGTTGAAATAGTTGGCCACCATAGAACCCTCTGCCTCTTGATGAAGTTCCGGGTTCCACGTTGTCCAGGGACGCATGCGCAAGCTGTCAGTCACCCACACTGCTCCGTTGCTCTTGTCCACGCGGTGTGCACCTTCAAAGAGCATGGCTGCATCTTCGGCATAGACCTTCGACATGGTGGTGCTGACGAGGGAGTCGCATTGCAGCCGCTGTCCGTCGGGCAAAGCACCCAGGCGGGGGTTGTCGTAAAGGTTGTTGTTATAGAAGAGGTCACGAAGGAGCATGACATTCACTATAGAGTCCTGTAGCTGCTCGGCATCCTTCAGATAAACGACAGTGACTTTCTTTTCGCCAACGGTGGTGGAAGTGTTCTCCATAAACTCAAACTGTGGCACGTAATTGTACATTGCCTTAATCTGCGTGCGTGCCTTGTGCCAGGCCTCGTTGGTGGGCAGAATCATGGTATAGTTGCTGTCCTCGCGGTTGATATAGGCCCTGTTGAGGGTATAGAGGTCGTTGTGCTCGTAGAACACAGAGTCCAGATAGGTCTGTTCACCATTGAGCACAGGCCCGGGTACACTCTTCTGTTCGTTGAGTTCGCGGGTGTCAAAGCTATGGAAATAATCGCTGATGGAGTCGAGGGGCCAGGTCTCGTTATTGAGCGACTCATAGATGTTGGGCAAGAAGGGTATTTTTCCCTTCATGGCATGTATGGTGCCGTTTTTTGCAGCCAAGTTAGGCAGGGTAACATCGATGTCCTGCATCTGATAGGTTCCGTTGCCTTGGAAGTTCATCAGTTTCTCGTTAAGCATATAAATGCTCTCCTGAACAGAACCAGATGCCGGGTAGTTGCTGCGTGCAATGTGGTTCTGTACAAACTGCCTCAGCAGCCGGTCGTTATTTTCGGTGCGCAGGGCATCGTAGTCGAAAGTACCGTCCTGGGGTGCCCACACGGTGTAAGTCTGCGAAGCTGACAGCACTGCGTCGTAGCCTGTCTTACGAAGCAAGTCAGCAAACTGCGACAACTGCCCGTTGCTTTCAATATTTTGCCACAACGTCTGCTGTTGGGTGGCTGTTACATGTGTGTCAGCATCGAAGTGCTCGTCCCATTCGGAACATGCCACACAGAGGAGGCAAAGGGAGCAAAATGCAATCCCCGCCTTCCAGGCGCATAACTTATTAATGCCGTTGATAATCATAATCTCAAATTCTTAAACCTTTATATTTCGTAACGGTAGACAACTCGGCTGAAAACCTCAAATCTCAAATCTCAAAGAAAGAACGGCAAATCCTCATAGAATATACGGCAAATTCTCATAGAAAGAACGGCTTTTTCTCATAGAAAGAACGGCTTTTTCCCATAAAATGAACGGCTTATTCTCCCGGAAAGAACGGCTCTTTCTACGTAGGGAATCCCGCTTGTCTTATTCCGAAACTTTGAAACTTGTTGATTGTTAATTGGTTATTATTATTTGTTTAATACATATCTTCTGCATAGATGGTGTTGTTGTAGACGTTCTCTGGGCAGAACTCGATGTAGTCAAGGTGGAACTGTGCTCCGGTGTTATCGGGCAGCACGGTCTTGAAGCGCAGCCAGTATTCTCCCTGTTCAAAGCTCTGCTTGGCGATGATACGGCGCAGGTCTTCACGGTTAGAACGGGCCACTGTGGAACCGTTGGGGCCGAGGGTGTAGTAAAGGGGCCCGCGCATATATCCCAGGTTGTGCATGTTGTTGTCGCTCTCCACACCACGGTCGTCGGTAATAGTCCATAGACACCACCCGGTACGTGTATCTGGTGTTCCGTCACTATTGTTGGTCGGCACGAAGCGCATGTCGAGAGGAATGTCGAGTGCCTCCATTGTTGTCTGGTCATTGCTGCGTCCGAGGTAGAACTGCAACATGCCGCGTGCTCCGTTGGCAGTGTATCCGATACGCAGCTCGTAGGTGCCGTCGGGTACAGGTGGCAGTCGCATGGCGAAGTCGTAGGCTCCTACGCAGAGGAACTCATCGCCCTCGTAGTTGGACCAGGCGCCGTCGTCGGGGGCAAGGTAGCGCAACTGGGTGTCGTCACCGTTATAGACCGTCAGGTGGTCGAAATAGTTGCTGGGGAATCGCACTCGGCTGTAGTCGCCGCCATCGACGTGTGCCTTTATTTCAGCGACCATCATGCCGCGTATGCCGTTGGACATCATCTCGCCGAGAAGGGACGTGTCGTCGAAGCGCAGACGCTCGTTAAGTGCTCCTTGGGGTACATCGACGTTATAGACAAGGAGTCCCTTCAGCGGATGTATGTAGCCATTGGCTGCTGCGACCTGACTGTTCTGTCCTGCAAGCTCTACGCCCTCGAAGAGGACGGTGTGCATGGCATTTGTTCCAAGTTCGGCAACGCGGTCAGTAAGCGAGTTGTTGGCTGTCCAGCGGTTAAGCAGACGCTTACCGCTATTGCGGGTCAGCTTTATGAGGGTATAGGGCAGCATGGTCTCATAGTATTCGCAGAGGGTGACCTTCGACACCTGGTTGTAGTCATAGACCAGCTTGTTCCAGGGTACCTTATACTCCACGAGGTGGTAGCGGACGAACATGTTAAGCGTGTTCCAAGGATTGTCGTAATCGCTGCCGGTACTGATTTTGATGTTGTGGTTTCGTGCATAGTCGTACCATCCGTTGCCTGGCTCTGCACAGGCGGCATACTGCTTGGCGGCGTAGTCGGCCAAGTCGTCGATAGTGTTGATGCCGTTATCGCGGAACACCTGGTCGGTCTCAGCAAAGATGGTGTAGCCGAGCTCGCATTTCTCAGGTACCCAATAGGTGGTCTCGTTAGTCACTTCCTTGATGTCCGTCTTCTGCTGCTGGGTGAGCGAGTCAGCCAGTCCGGTGACTTTCAGGGCCTGTGAGAAAAGGGTGAATAGGTCCGGGTGGCTCTCCATCTCACCGGCCACGAGGAGATTGGAGCGGGTGATGACGTGGTTCAGTTCGTGAAGCACGCCGTTCTCCAGCTCGTTGTCCATGCTGGTGACAAGTGCAGCACGGCTGATGACCACCTGGCCAGAGACGGAGTCGATGCTGGTGTTAATGTCGCGTCCCAGAAGCGTCTTGATGGTCATGCCGTTGCCCATGTTCACACCCATCACCTTCGTGTTGAGCAGGTGGAAGAGGGCTATGTCTTCGCAGAGCGAGTCGGTGAGACCTTCCAGTCCACGAGCCGTCATGCCATTATGGGGCAAGTCTTTGTTGGTTTCGTCTGCATAGAGACTGTCTATGTACTGAGTCACGGCATCATTCGTCGGTGCAAAACAAGTATAGGTGCCATAGGCCGAGAGAATCTTGTCGTAGCCTATGCGCCCAAGGATGTAATTGAACGAACTGAACTGCTCACTGCGGTTGGAGAGGTAGTCCTCGATGGTCTCACCGGTGAAGGTGTAGAGGTTCGACTCATCGATGTCCTCTGAGCAGGAAGAAATGAGAAATGAGAAATGAGAAATGAGAAATGCTGCGCACGCCACACTCCATTTCACCTTTTTATTTATCTTGGTAATCATAACTATGAACAATTATCTATGAACTAATTCTTTGACGTGCTCTTCTCCTGAACGTACACAGGGTTTTGCTTAAGGAGACGGTTCACCTTGGTCTCGCTTTCGAGCAAGGGCCAGTAGAGGTAGGGCTCTGACTTGAGCTTATAGCTGACGGCGTCGCCCTCTCCACCTTCGCCATATTTACGTATGATGAACTTTAGCATCTGGGGGTAGAGCTCGGGCCAATCGTTGGAGTCGGCGAGCAGCTGGTTGATGTTGACGCCCTGCATGTGGCGGTAGCTGAAGCGCATGAGGTCGAACCAGCGCTTGCCCTCGAAGCAAAGCTCACGCTCGCGCTCGGCGAGGACGAGCAGCTCGATGGCAGTTTTGGTATTGTAGTCTTCATACTTCAGCGTGTCCTTGGCCGTCATGATCATCGAGCGCTTGTTCACAGCCTGCACGAGGTCGAAAGCCTGCTTGAGCAGGGACTGCGAATTACCTTGAACAGAGTCAGCTTCCTCAGGAACTGTTTCCGTGGGCTGGAGCGCGCAGAGTGCCTCGGCCTTCATGAGCATGAGGTCGGTGAGGCGGTAGACAATCCAGTTCTGCCGGAACTCTTCGAAGGCGCGGGAGTTGGTCTTTGAGTCGCCCGTAGTGCGCGTCAAGATGTCGGTAATGACTCCCGTGGTGATCATCTTGCGGACACTCAGCTGCTGGGCCTCTTCGTTGTTGGCCTCATAGACATTGTTCCAGAAACGGTAGTCATTGCGTGTGAAATAAACCTTCTGTCCCTGCGTGGTGTTGGCGTTTTCCGCCACCGTATTGAATATCTGCGAGGCCATGAGGATGGACGTCGTCTTATGATTTTCCTTGGTACCAGACTGGTAGTAGTAGTTCTCCAGCGTGGTGTTTGAGTTGTTCTTGCCGTTGTACTGCCACTCCAGGATGCTCTCATGGGCATTGCCCTGATTGGAAGAGAAAATGGTGGCAATAGCCATATCGCCGTCTTCGAGATGATATTTGTCGGCCTCTTTGCTGCTACTCACTCCGGCGGTATGATTCAGATTATAGTAATCGTCCTTGGCGTCGATTACCTTGTCGACGTAGTTGATGACCTGCTGGTAGTCGCTACTGCTATGCGTCATGGAGGCTCGCCACAGATAGATGTCGGCGAGGATGGCATCGACGGCATCGCGGGTGATATATCCCCAGTTACGCCAGTCATTATAGCCGTAGGCTCCTGACTTCATGACGTACTTCTCGGCCTCCAGCAGGTCGTCAATGCATCGCTGCAGGACGACGGCGGGTGCACTTTGAGGGATGGCCATGGCCTGGCTGTCGTCCTCAAACGACTGCTCAGTGAAGGGCACATCGCGGAAGGCACGCACGAGATAGAAATAGCACAGGGAGCGCAGGGCAAGGAGCTGTGCGCGGACGGTCTGGTAGTCGCCCTCGGTAAACTCAGGGTCCTCGGCCATGACGTCGGGGGCATGTTTGAGGACGATGTTGCAGTTATTGATGACCTTGTAGAAGGCAGCCCATGAGTTAAAGCGGTTGGTGGGCAGCAGGTTCACGGCGGCGATGTTGTCGAGGGTGTAGTCGCTGTAGTCGGTAAGCTTGACGAGCTCGTCGCTGCGGTAGGCTCCCCAGACGATGGCACGCTCCTGGATCTCACCGCTGAGCATGCTCAGGTAGCATCCGTTCACCATCTCATCGACGTCGGCCTTCTTCTTCCAGAAGTCGGTGCCCACGGTGCGGTCGGTGGGGTAGATGGTGAGGAAGTCGGTACAGCTGGTGAAGGCAACAACCAATAAGCAACAACCCATAACCGTTATCTTGCCAGTTATCTTCTTTATAATTGTTCTATTCATTTCTGCAAAGTTTATTGTTAAACGTTTATTGCTTATTGTCTTAGAATCCCACCTGTATGTTGAGTGTCATGGACTTGGAGCGTGGTGTCTGAGAGTTGTCGTAAGCTATGCCCCAGGAGCCGGGCGCATGCTCGGGGTCGGTGCCGCTATAGGTGCTCCAAACGAAAAGGTTCTGTGCAGAGAGGCTGAGGGTGAGTCGGCGCAGCCCGAGTGGCTTGAGCATCTTCTGCTTGAAGGAGTAGGAGAGCTGGAGGTAGCTCATTCGCACAAAGGAGGCGTCCTCGACGTAGCGGTCGCTGCCGAGCCAGTTATAACCGGTATCGTACATGGCACGAGGAATCTCTGTCACGTCGCCATTCTTGCGCCAGCGCCAGTTCACCGCAGAACTTTGGTTGTAGGCATTATACATTTCCTCCAGACCCATCTTAGCCTTGTTCACGATCTTTATGCCTTGACGGTAGCTGAAACTGCTCTTCAAAGACCAGTCGCCATACTGCAGGTTGAAGCCGAAACCTCCATTAAGATGAGGGTTAGAATTACCAAGGTACACAATGTCAAGGGAGTTAATCTGTCCGTCATTGTTCACGTCTTCATAGATGGCATCACCTCCTTGGAACTTGTAGGTGGAAGAGCCGTCACTGAAGTTATAGACCATTCGGATAGGCATTCCCTTAGAGTCCATCATCACCTTTCCCTCGTTGTCGATAGCAATGGGAGCCGTCTTGCCAGAAGCGAGGAAGGTGTTGTTAATAAAGTCACGAAGCTGTTCGCCAGTCCAATTGTTGCGGCTCTTCATGTTGACAAGGTACTCATACGTATATTGATAGACACCTTTGTAACGCAATCCGTAGATAGAGCCAAGAGGATTGCCGCGCTGAATACGGTTGAGCCACGAGCCTCGGCTGTCGGGGCTCCACTCGCTGTTGATGCTCTCGAGGGTGCTCTCGTCCATATCGACAATCTCGTTGAAGTTCTGCGAGATGTTGAAGTTAGCACTAAGGGTGAACTTACCTATCTTTATGAGCTTGTTGAGGTTGACGTTGAGTTCCCAACCCTTGTTGGTCATCTCTCCGACGTTGGCCCATGAGAGAGAGGAGAATCCTGCAGTGGAAGGGATGCGCACACCAGACATAAGGAGGTCTTTGGTACGCTTGAAGTAGTAGTTGAAGTCGCCGGTGATACGGTCGTCGAGGAATCCAAAGTCGCCACCAATATTATACTGTGTGGTACGCTCCCATTTCAACTCGTTCAGCTGGAGACCTTCCAGATAGGTCACACTCTTGGTATCGGAGATGCTACCATACACACCGCTGGTGTTGTACTTGGCATACTGGAGATACTGCGAACCAGGCTGACGGCCGACGATACCCCACGACGGGCGGAAGGAGAGCATCGACAACCATTTCTTCGACCATAGCATAAACGGCTCATCGCTAATGTTCCAACGAGCAGAGACGCCTGGGAACCATCCCCATTTCTTTGAGTCACCAAACTTGGTGGTACCGTCGGCGCGCATGGAGAAATCGAGGGCGTATTTCGACTTGTAAGAGAAGTGTCCAGAATAGGTCATTGACATGCTTCGCCATTGTCCGTTACCGGTGCTCATGGTTTCGAGCTGTGTATCGACAGTAGGCGACGTGGTGCCGTTGGGTGCATTCTTGTTGGCCACGGTCTGACTATTGTCGTTACCACTGGTCATTTCCCAGCGAGCCAGCATGGTGGTATAGAAGTCCTCATTGTTAAAATGGGGATTGAAGGTCATGGTGTGACGTGTGGTGAAGGCGAGGGAGTTGTAGTCATAGACCTGCGAACGGTTATAGCTATCGTTCTGCCAGCCGTCAGTAGCCAAAGATCCTGGCCAATGTTTGGGCTCGCTCTTCGAGAAGATGTCCATATAGACCAGTCCAGTGTAGTTCAGCTGTGTCTTGTTGTCGTCCTTGCCCAAGAGGTAGTAGTCGATACGCATCTCAGGGGAGATACGGTAGGTATGCTCCTTGCGCCATGCCAGCTCTGCAATAGCCACGGGGTTGCCGAGACTGCGGATGCTGCCCAACTGCCTTGACGAGGTACCCGCGACTGAAGAACCTGCGTCATTACTTGTACCTTCGGGAAGCATGATGTAATACTCACCAGAGTTTGAACCGTCAGCGTTCTGTCGATAGACGCTCATATTGGGAGCCATCTTCTGGGCGCGTCCCAAGATGTTGTCATCGTAGTTACGGTTATTACTGGTATAGGTTAGCGGGAAGGTGGTGCGGAAGGTGATGCGGTCAGACACGAAATAGTCCAACGCGAGCTTTGTGGAGAAGCGGTCCAGAGTCTGCTTGATGATGGTACCGTTTTGGTGGTCATAGCCAGCGGAGACACGGAAGTTAGCCTTCTCACCACCACCAGTAATGGTAACGTAATGGTACTGCGAGATACCAACCTGCTGCACTTCATCCACCCAGTCGGTGTTGTTGTTCCAGTTCTCAAACTCCGCCCAAGAGCGGTTGTAGTTGATTTCGTTGATATTGGTCGTTGCCGATGCTGCCTGTGCGGGGTTGTAATACATCTCCTTAAGCATCATGGTGTAGTCGTCACCGTTCAGCAGATTGTAGCCCTTTGGCTGCCAAGAGGCCTGTACGCGCAGCGAATAGTCGACACGGGTGGCGCCGCGTGCACCACGCTTTGTACGGATAGAGATAACACCGTTGGCACCGCGAGAACCCCAAATGGCCGTGGCGGCAGCATCCTTCAGAACGTCGATAGCCTCGATGTCCGAGGGGTTCACGGAGAGCAGCGAGGCGTAGGTCTCCTCGTTGGCGTTTTGGAAGTCGAAGTTCTCGTCGGGATTATCAAAGATATTGCCATCGACGACGATGAGCGGTTCTGCACTTCCGTTGATACTGGTAACACCACGGAGGCGCATCGACGTTCCTGCACCGAGGTTACCAGAGTTCGCTACGATGTCAAGACCGGCAATCTGACCCTGCAGGGCTTCGTCGGCCGTGGTGATGGCGAGACCTTCGACCTCCGCCATGTTAAACGTCTGTGCCGCCACTGACACCTCTCGCTCAGGGATGGCCAGGCCGCCATTGTTGAACTTCTTTTTCGCCGTGACGGTGACCTCCTTAATCTGGGTAGCGTCCTGCAGCTTGACGTTGAAGGTGGTGCGGGTGCCAATAGGAAGGGTCACGGTCTTGTAGCCCACGTAACTCACACGAAGCTTGTTCTTCGTGTTCTTTACCGACATGGTAAAGTTGCCGTTGAAGTCGGTCTGCGCATTGGACACGATACGATTGTTGCCGTCTATCTCCACCACGTTGCACATCATCACCGGCCCCATGTCATCTGTGACGGTTCCCGACACGCGGGCTGTCTGTGCTACGCTAATCAGCCAGGAACTACAAAGAAACAATATACTTAAAAGTATTCGCATTTGACTATTTAGCTATTTGACTATTTTACAATTTTACTATTAAACTCTTTTCGTAGCAATTGTTCAATGGTGAAATGGTTCATTTGTCCAATTCCACAATTGGGTCATAGCGACGGTACAGCTTCTCGTCGTACAGCCGACGGTAAGCAGCAAGCTTCTGACGGGCGTTGCTGCCTGTCCAGAGTGCGTCATATCGGTCGGTGTCAGTATGCGTGGAGAGCGGTGTGCTGATTTGGTGCACCACGGCAAAGGACGAGGTGTTGATGGCGTGAGCGGACTTGTTGAGCACATAGTCGCGTGCCATCTGGTTAACCACTTTTGCTGTGCTGGCAGCATCAATCTCAACCTGCTGGCCTCGCTTGTCGGTGACGATAATGCGTCCGCTGCCACCATCAACATTGAGCTTCACACGTATGCCGAGCGTGTCGCTGCATGCCGTTGGATAGGTGCCGGCGTCGATGACATTGTCGGCATAGACGCTGTTGTCCTGGAAATGGTAACGAATGAATCCGTTGATTTCCTCCACCATGGCGAGGGCCTTGTTACGTGCAGCCTGCACCTCCTCGCTGATGCTGCCAGCGGCACGCTGTTCCTCGAGGAGGTCGTTGTACTGGTCGTAGAGCACCTTGATGTCGCTCCAACGGGGCAGTCCTCGGTCGTAGGCCAGCTGCATGGCGTTGTTGTCGGGAGCATAGACAGTATAGTTGTAGGAGTTGAAGTAGTTCACGTTGTCCGTGAGTCCTCCCTTTGCTGCGAAGGTGTGATAAGCGTCCATACGTTTCTTGTTCGTCACGCTGTTCACCTCCGCCAACTTATCGCTGGCAAAGCCCATGATATCATCCATGTCGAAGTCGCTGCACAAGGCAAGGAACTCAGAGAAACGGGTGCTGTCTGCCTGGAGTACGTTAAGCACCGACTGTTGGGGAGCCTGAATCACACGGTCAACGGCATAGGCGGTTCCGTTCTTCTGGTTATAAACCTGGGTAATATTGGAAACAGGGATTTGGGAGTCTCGGCTGGACGATGAGAGCTGTGCGCCGCTGGCCACAGTCTCGCCGGTAAAATAGATTTCTCCGCCGTGCTTGGTTTTGTAATAGTGGTTGGTGCCCAGCTTCGCTCCCTTTGGAAGCACGATGGTATGATAGTTAAGGACATCGGTGAGCTGTGAACGGAAACTGGCCGTGGGCACCATGCCAATGGAGTCGCCCACCTCGCCGGTCAGTGGGTCATACTTCCACTGCGAGCAGTAGACGTAGGGTGAGCGCGGCGTGTAGTAGAACTTCAGGGCCCTGGGCTGGTCTTCTCCCAAGTATGCCGGGTCAACATAGAAACGCTGGAAGGCATCATCAGTGGGAATGAAGAATGCGTAGTTGGCGCTCATGGCCAGCAGATAGGCGTAGTAGTTCAGTCCCAACGCTAATGGGGTCGACGAGGCGTTGCCATCGTGTACAGCCACATTCATCACGCGCATGTTGCTGCTCAGTGTCACAGGGGCCGAAACGGCGATAAGCGATGGCGGAGCAAACATCTTGTTAAGCATATAAGCCACGCCATTGTTGGCAATCTTAACATCGTAGGTGCCATCACTGTTGCGGTTGAGGACGCTCAAGGAAAGACCCATGGGGTCGCTGGCCTCGTCCATCACGTGGCCAAACTTTGAGGGTACGGTGCCTACGAACGAAGTCTGCATGAGGTTGTTTACCAGCTGCTGCACGTTTTGCAGGGGTATGGAGTCGATGTTCTCGGCCAGGTGGTCGGCAGTATTTGGCTGTTTGCCGAAGGTGTTGATAAGGAACTCTCCCTCACCTCCTGGCAGGAAATAGTGCCGGAGGGCTTCGTCGGTGGGAACGAAGATGGCAGCGATGTCAGTACTGGCACTGGCCGTGCTGCTCTGTCCGAAAGCGTTCCATCCCGGGTCGAACTTAAGCTTGTACTGTGCCGGTGTGCCGTTGGGGTCGTTGGAAAGCGCGGCCTGTCCTTGTGACAGCTCGCTCATATAGCGTTTCTGGAAGATGCTGTCTATCAGTTCATAGCCGTTGGCCTGAGCATAGTCATTATAATTGTTGGTAGTGGCGGCGTTGTAATAAGGTGCCGAGAAACGGTCTATCATGCGGCTAAAGAGGTTGCTCTCCCCGCTGGTACGGATTACCTCTGCCAAGTTTCCAGGAGGCAGCAGCACGTCCTGCATCTGATGAATGTATCCGTTCTTGCAGGTCACGTCGGCATGGATAATCTTGTTTCGGAAGATGTAGGCGGAGTGCTGCGCAGCATCGTAGGCCGAGCCGGTAAGCACCTCGAAGTCACTGACATCGCCCTCAACAGCCACCTGCGTAGAGATGTTGTTGGCCGTCATCTGCTCCTCCGTGAAATGCACCATCATGGGCCTGGTGGCATCCATCACGAAATGTATGCCCTTATCGGCATACTTGGCCCAGTAGCTGTTGTTCTGAGGCAGCTGGGCGATGCCCCTCATGTGGGTGATGGTGTCGATAACGTTGGCGCCGGTGGTATGCTTCAAGGCCTGACCCTGCGTCACGGCGGTGCTACCGTTGCTGATGTTCGAGAGCATCTCCACCAGGAGTGCATTGTCGAGCATGGAGCCGTAGAGCAGCTGGCGCTTCATCGCTGGGGTAAGGTCCTCATACTTAGTTACGCCCCACGAGTTATTCTGGAAGAAGCGTGCGAAAGCCTCGTCGTTAGCCGGGAACACGGTCTTGGAGCCTGTCTTTCCCAATGTTTCGGCATAGCCCAGGTCGTCGATGAGACGCACATAGTTTTTGAAGGTTCCCTCCAGCACTTCTCCAGCATCGCTGTTCAAACCCTGCGGACTGTTCAGGGCCTCATAGATGCTGCCTCCGAGCCAGGCGGGGTAATTGCCCTCGTCGTCCAGGTCGTAGTCGTCGGTGCAGGCAGTGACACCACAGAGGGCAACGGCTGCTATTGAGGCAAGCAGACTCTCTCGTGCCCAACAAAGATAATGTCTATTCATATATATATAATGTGAAGCCAGTGTGACTTTCGGTGATTTCGAGTTTGGGGTCGGCACATTGTGCCAACAGAAAGACTATTAACACGAAAAACCATAACATGGTTATGCGTGTTAAGAAAAATATGAAGGCGGATTCCAGTGGAGTTCCTCCGGTTTATTCCGGATTATGATTATTCCTTGGAATCCGCCTTCATTCTTAATGGTTTCAGATTAGAATGTTCGTATTAGAAGTTTGCTCTCCTGGCACTGGCAGCCATGATGGAGATAACGTTGGAGATATCGGCCACGTCTACAGCACCGTCGCCGTTCACATCGGCAGCAGGATCGTTTACACCACTTGCCATTACCGTGATGATAGCGGAGATATCGGCCACGTCTACTGCGCCGTCACCATTCACATCACCCTGCATACCGCCACCAAGCGGTCCGGGCCATCCCTCGTTGTTGCCAAGCTGGATGAGGGTCAGTGTCCATCCGCCCACGCTGTACCAAGCACCGGCGAACACCTTCTCTGTTCCGAGAGCCTCGCTACCGGCAGCTGTACCGATGAGCAGCTGGTGGTTGGCTACTACTGCCGAGAGCTCCTGATGCTGGAATCCACGGCCATTGCCGTTGTTGGCACTATAAATACCGGACCAATATTGGTATTCGGGGTCGTCTTCTGCGAGTCCGCCTTCAATCATAGCCTTAGCCTCCTCCCAGATGGGACCATGTGTGTCGCTGGCAACCTGCTCCTCACCCTCGTCGTTAATCCAGGTGTTCATAGGAATCTCGGTGAAAGCCTTCTCGCCGTCTTCTGCAGGAGCGGTGAACACGTAGGCACCTTCAGCCGGTGTGCGGGTATAGACACCCACGGTGTAAGTACCATTGGGCAGACCGGTGATGAGCTGTGTAGCGATATAGCCCACGAGGCCGCTGCCATTATAACTGTCGAAATAGCGTGTGCCGCTGCCGTCGAACCACTGTCCGCCGCCAGTGTTATTGTTACCATTACCCTTGTCGAAAGTCCATCCGGTCTCAGCCTCGGCATTGGGGTTCATGATGAAGGCGGTGTAGTCGGTAGCGCCTTCAGTCTCCCAGATGACCTGCTTGTTCACGTCGAAGATGTAATCCTTCAGCTCGGCAATATAGCTATTCACAGTTTCAGCGTCCTTCATTTCGCTCATCAAGGTTGCCTTCTGCTTAGCCAGGAGTTCCTCAATCTTGCTCTTTGCAGCTTCTGAAGAGGCAGCAGCCACTTCGGCAGCATTGTTATAGGAGGTAGCATAGGTGAGGTAGTTCTTCAGAAGGTTCACGCGGGCGTCAATCTCTGTGTAGGTAGCCTCGGAGCCGGTGAGCCAGTCAATAGTCTGCTCGTAGGCAAATGCTACGATTTCCTTAGCGGGACCATATTCGTCGCCGTTAAGTGCGGCAGCCACTGTAGGCAGGGTCTTGCCTTCCATCATATACTCCTCATACTTGGCTTCACTGGTCTTTGCTGTTTCCAAGGCCTCGCTCAGGGCTGTGATTGACTCGAGGTTAGAGCTGCTTACAGCACTGGCAGCGCTCTCCAGAGCGGCCTTGTCGGCAGCGAAGTGCATGTTGGCTGCAAATGCCTGTGCCTCAGCCACAGCATCGGTCACGACCTGGTCGAGTGCGCTCGCATCGGCCTCGCCAAGATACCACAGCTTGAAGTTGGTGGCGCAGAACCATCCGGCTGAAGCTTGTCCATTACCAGTGCCCTCGGCACCGATGGTGAGCTTACCGTCAACGACGAGCACCTTGTCGCTGGTCAGTGTCTCCCAGCCGTCAGCATCCCATCCCTCGATGGTCATCACGGGCGACTCCTTCTTCTGCACGGTGCTCTTGGCAAATGCGTGCTGGTTGGTGATGTATCCGGCCTGAGTGATGAGGTCAGCCGACACCTTATAGAAACCGTTAGGCAGGTTGGTGAGGTCCTGACTGATGCTCACGGTCTGCGTGAAGCCGCTGGCCCATGCATTCCAGCAGGTACGTTCCTGTGTGTAGTTGGTGCGCTGGTCGCCGCTGGTAAAGCTGCCCATATACCATCCTTCGCTGGTGAGATAGTCGCCAGGATTCTCAACGGGATAGATATATCCGCCCTCGGCGCTGGGAGTAGGTTCATACTGTGGCTGGATGAACCAAGGATTCTTCACCAGGTAAGTCCAGTCGGCGGGATTGTTCTCGCTTGCCTGCTGTGACTGGTAGTAGGCCAGGATAGCAGCCTCAATCTGTGCGACGAGGCTCAAAAGGGTATCTGCATCGCCTTCTGCCTTCTTGCCAACACACTCCTCGTAAGCAGCTGTAAACTCATTATAACCAGGGAATGAAGTTGTGCTCATCAAGTTTTCCATCTTGGCCAATTCTGCATCAATAGCTTCTACTTCGGCTAGGGCAGTCTGGAACTTCTCGATGTCGGCATTGGCCTTCTTCAGTGCCGCGGTCATGCTCTCAACATCACCGCCAATCTCGCCGTCAATCTCCGTGATGCAGTCGCTCATCTCAGTGACAAGTCCGCTCAGTCCCAAGTCTGTGGCCTGCTCAATGAGCAAATTGATGTCACCAATAGCGGCAGAGAGGTCGCTACTCAGCAGTTCCTCGGGGTCAGCCTCACCAATCTTGAAAAGCTTGATACCGTCAATACAGAGGAAGGGGTTGCTGCCCGAACCGCCAACCGACTCAAAGCCGAACTCCATGGTGAAGTCGGCCGTGGGGGTAAACTCGATGACGTGCTTCGTCCAGTCGGTGTCAGTGAATCCTGTCTCATCTGTCCAAACATCTTTGCGGCAAGTAACCTTTGAGAGGTTTTTGCCGTTACCAGCACTGGGATTGATGTTAATGGCCCAGTACTCCAGACGGTACTGTGCACAGGGCAGGTCTACCGTCTGCTTGTAAGTAGCCTTACCACCCCAACCGGCACGCATATACACGAAGCCGACATTGTCTGAACCGCTGGCAACAGCAGGGCGTGAAGGCACCTCAAGATAGGTGTCGCCGTCATCAGCAATGGGAATGGACTGACTTTGCAGGTCGTAAGGGATAGTTCCGAAATAGGTCCACTCACAGGCGGGCAGTGTGCTTCCCGTCTGGACTGTCCAACCTTTCACCTGACCTACGAAACCGTTCACGGCATCTAATTTGTCACGTCCGTCTTTGCGCTGCTGTGTGCTTGTCTCCTTAGGCTTGGCATAGACAGTACCGTCAGTAGCGATGTAAGCCCAGCTTCGCTCACTAAGCGTAGTGTTGGTACTGACGATTTCCTTCATCGATCCATCAATCTGGAAAGTAAGGTCCTCGTCGAAACCAGCATTGGTAATGAGGTGAGTCACATCCTCTTCAGTCTGTGCCACCATGGGAAGAGCCATGAGCGCACTGACTGCAATCAGTAATAGTTTCTTCATGATTGTAAAAATTAAAAAGTTAGTAAATAAATATATGTTTTAGTTAGTATATACAAAATCGCGTCAAAATTACTACATTTTTATTAAAGAATAGGGGGTGAAATTCGTATTTCTTGCTAATCCCCTAAAATTCCCTTCATTCTGAGGCGTTCAATTTGTCTAAAAACTCCGTTGGCGACATTCCCGTCTTTCGGCGGAAGAGTGTGCGGAAATGCTTAGGGTCGCTGATGCCACATTGCTCGGCTACTGCTCTCACGGTGGTAGCACCGGCAGTAAATTTGGCAATGGCTCTGTCAATCTTATAGTCGTTGACAAACTCCTGAATGGACATCCCCGTGACCTCCCTCAGCCGCTTGTACAAGCTGGAATGGCTCATAGCGAGGGAATAGGCCATCATGCCAACCTTGAAATCGGGATTAGTTAGGTTAGCTTCCACCACGTCGGTGCATTTTTTGATAAACTCTTCGTTGGTCATTACTATAATATAAATAATGTATAGAGTAAAAGCCGTTCTTTCTGGGAGAAAAAGCCGTTCTTTCTGGGAGAAAAAGCCGTTCTTTCTAGGAGAAAAAGCCGTTCTTTCTAGGAGAAAAGACTATCCTTTCTATAGGAACAGAACAGGCATCCTTCTGGATGCCTGTAATGATTTGCCATTGTGACCCGCTTGGGGTTCGAACCCAAGACCCCATCCTTAAAAGGGATGTGCTCTACCTACTGAGCTAGCGGGTCTACCGTGATTTGCTTAAAAAGCGGGTGCAAAGGTACAATGTTTTTTTGATATGGCCAAATTTATTCCGAGGAATTTTCCGTTTCTGCCAATATTTCTTCATTTTCGCGGGTGATATAGCGCTGGTAGTAGGCTATGAGGAGGGTGGTGAGGGGCAGGGCGATGATAAGGCCGATAAACCCGAGGAGTGCTCCCCAGACGGAGAGTGAGAGCAGCAGGATGGCGGGGTTAAGGCCCATGGCCTTGCCCATGATCTTCGGTGTGACGAACATGTCGATGATGATCTGCACAATGGCAAAGACGGCTACGGCCGAGGCGAAGATGACCCAGAAGTTCTGCCCCGTGTCGGCGGCCTTAAGCAAGGCCAGCAGGGCCGTGGGAATGAGTGCTAAGGTGTGGAGGTAGGGAACAAGGTCGAGGATGCCGATAAGTATGCCCAGTCCGATGGCCATAGGGAAGTCGATGATGGTAAAGCCTATGCAGAAAAGAATGCCCATGGTAAGCGCCACGAGCGACTGTCCGCGGATGTAGTTGCTCAGTTCTCGCTCGGCATCGGTGGCCAGAGCTTGCCAGAAGGGGCGGCGCTTTGGTGGGAAGATTTTCAGCCAGCTGTCGGTGAGGTACTCATAGTCGAGCAGTATGAAGAACATGTATAGCAAGGTAATGAGCGAGGCAACGATACTGATGATGATGCTTGCCGTCTGCCCGATAACGGTAAACATGCGGGGCAGTATGGCTTTCACTCCCTCGGTGAAATGGTCACTGCTCACAATGCGCTGCAGGTCATCGCTGTGGGTCTGTATCCAATCGCGGATAGCACCGGGGATGCTCGAGATGTGGGCCGACTTATGGATATAGACAGCTATCAAATCGCCAAGCTTCTGGAACTGCTCTATCATGGGAGGTATGATGAGCCAAACGACAAGAGCGATGATGGCGATGACGGCAATCATAGTCACGATGATGCTGAGTACGCGGCCAGGGACGTGGAGACGATACTGCACAAAGCGCACCACAGGGTAGAGCAGGTAGGCAAGGAGCCATGCCACGGCAAAGGGCAAAAGCACGCTGCTCAGATAGTTGATGAGGCAGACGATGAGAAGGATGAGCAGACCCGTGCCGAGCATGCGTACAAAGCGGTCAAAGGTGATGGTCTCTTTCATTTACGATTTACAGATTTTCGATTTACGAATTTCGAATTTCGAATTTCGAGTTACGGCTTTTCTTGCAAAGACTGCTGGTAGCAGTCGCGGCAGAGGGGCTCGTACTCCTGAGTCTCGCCAAGGAGCACACGGCGCTCGCTGTCAACCTTGCGGTGGCTGACATAGGCCAGGGCTCCACAGCGCACACAGATGGCGTGCACCTTGGTCACCTCGTCGGCGATGGCGCAGAGGGCAGGCATGGGACCGAAAGGCTGTCCACGGAAGTCCATGTCAAGACCTGCGACGATGACACGTACGCCCCGATTAGCCAGCTGGTTGCAGACATCGACAATACCCTCGTCAAAGAATTGTGCCTCATCAATACCTACCACGTCAATGTCGCTGGCCAGCAGAAGGATACTGGCCGAGGAGTCAATAGGTGTGCTCTGTATGTGCTTCTGGTCGTGGCTGACGACATCCTCCTCGCTGTAACGCACATCGATGGAGGGCTTGAAGATTTCCACACGCTGACGGGCAAACTGGGCACGGCGCATACGGCGAATCAGTTCTTCGGTCTTGCCAGAAAACATCGAGCCGCAGACAACTTCGATACGGCCGGGACGGTGAGCTTCGCCTGTGAGATTACTGGTCATTAAATGATTTTCGATTTACGGATTTACGATTTACGGATTTTCGATTATCTCAGCGAGGCGATGAGCTGCTCGAGGCTCAGTTCGTCCTGGATGAGCACTTCGCGGGGCTTCGAGCCGTGTGCCTGGCCCACTACGCCGGCCTTCTCCAGCTGATCCATGAGTCGGCCGGCACGGTTGTAGCCGATGGAGAACTTGCGCTGTATGAGACTGGTGCTACCCTGCTGCGACGAGACGATGAGGCGGGCGGCATCGTCGAACATCGGGTCGAGGTGGCTCAGGTCGGCATCGTTGTCACCGCCGTCGGCTCCAGCTTCACCCTCAACAACGGGTTCCGGCAATTCGAACGGCTCTTGATAGCCCTGCTGCTCGGCAATGAACTTATTGATGTCCACCACCTCGGGCGTATCGACGAAAGCGCACTGCACACGGATGGGGTCGTTGCCCTGCAGGTAGAGCATGTCGCCACGGCCAATGAGCTGCTGGGCGCCCATACGGTCGAGGATGGTCTTCGAGTCGATGCCCTGGCTCACCTTGAAGGCGATGCGGGCAGGGAAGTTAGCCTTGATAGTACCCGTAATAATATTAGTGGTAGGTCGCTGCGTGGCAATCACCATGTGGATGCCCACGGCACGGGCCTTCTGGGCAATACGGGCGATGGGCAGCTCAATCTCCTTGCCGGCGGTCATGATGAGGTCGCCATACTCATCGATGACGACGACGATGTAGGGCATGAACTTATGCCCCTTCTCAGGATTCAGCTGGCGGGCAATGAACTTCTTGTTGTAGTCCTTGATGTTTCTTTCTCCGGCGTCCTTGAGCAGCTCGTAGCGCGAGTCCATCTCCACGCAGAGGCTCTGCAGGGTGCGAATGACCTTCGACGTGTCGGTGATGATGGGGTCTTCAAACTGTTCGGGCAGCGAGGCCAGGAAGTGCTTGTCGATGGTGCGGTAGATGCTGAACTCCACCATCTTCGGGTCGACGAGCACGATTTTCAGCTCTGCCGGGTGCTTCTTGTATAACAAAGAGGTAAGGATGGCGTTCAGACCGACGGACTTTCCCTGACCCGTAGCACCGGCCACGAGCACGTGGGGAGCCTTGGCCAGGTCGAACATGAAGACCTCGTTGGTGATGGTCTTGCCCATGGCGCAGGGCAGGTCCATCGTCGTCTCCTGGAACTTCTTCGAGTTGAGCACGCTCTGCATCGAGACGATGCTCTTCTTCTCGTTAGGCACCTCAATGCCGATGGTTCCCTTGCCGGGAATCGGGGCGATGATACGTATGCCGAGGGCCTTCAGCGAGAGGGCGATGTCGTCCTCCAGGTTACGTATTTTCGCGATGCGCACGCCCTGTGCCGGCGTTATCTCGTAGAGCGTGATGGTAGGGCCGACGGTAGCCTTGATGCTGTTGATTTCGATACCGAAGTTACGCAGCACTTCGATGATGCGGTTCTTGTTCTTCGTCTGCTCCTCCATGTCGATGTAGGGCTTGCCGTCGTCCTCGTAGACCTTCAGCAGGTCGAGCGTCGGATAGTGGTAGTTCTCCAGGTCGCGCTTCGGGTCGTAGGGCTCCAGCATCTTGTCGCCCACGGGGACGAGGTCCTGCCCGTCGGCCTTCTCCACCTCCTTGGCAGCCTCGACGACGAGCTCGCTTTCTTTCAGGGGCTTCTGAGGGGTTGGTCGTTTGGGCGTTTGGTCGTTGGGTCGTTTGAGCGATTTGTGGGAGTCAAGGTCGAAGTCGATGGTCTCCGTCTCGGGATTGTCAAAGACGAGGTCCTCATCCTGCGGCTGTATCTGCTTCTCGTAGGAGTCCTCCTCCGACGGCTCTTCGTCGGTATTGGTAATAACGAACTTCACCTTCTTCAGGAAGCCTTTCGGGTTAAACACATTACGCAGGAAGAAGATGGTCTCTCCGCTGAGGTACATCAGGAAAAGCAGCGCCACGACGGCGAGTATTGCAAAGAGTCCGGGCGAACCGACGTACCCCACGATGCGCTGGCCGACGTATTGACCGTGGTCGCCGCCGAGGCAGAAATGGAGCG
>JAGCNO010000044.1 GCA_017645905.1 Prevotella sp.
CGTTGTTAGGAATGAACATCGTGGTGACATAGTTCTCGTCGCGCATGTTCCACTGCTCCACTCCGCCGCTGGTATAACGGTCCATGAGTGTGTTGCGGGTCACCCAGACGGTATCGTAGACCACTTCTCCGGCCTGGTTTACACCCGTGGCGGCTGAGTGCTCGCGGTCGAAGACGCGCTGCTCGTACTTCGCCACGAGGGTCTTGAACATGGAGTAGTCGTCGCCCAGCTGCTTCAGATAGTCGTAGACAGAGAGGCGCACGGGGAGCACGCCGCCGATGATGTACACATAGCCGTTCCGGGTCTTGACGATTTTCTTGATGCTGCCATTGTCGATGGTCAGACTGCTCCCCTCTCCATAGACCCAGAGGGTCTTGCCAGCGCGGTTGTTGATACCGAAGCCGTCGCGCAGTTCTGAGGGGCTGACGGCGATGTCGCTGATGCAGTTGTTGGCAAAGAGCACCGGGTCAGCGAACAGTTGCCCGTCGAGGATGCTGTTCTCACAGACCACGAAGGTGTATTCCTTGTCAGGGGAGGTGGCGTCAAAGGCTCCGGCATTCCTGAAGATGTTGGCGATAGAAGAGAGGTCGCGGTTGGAGTTGATGTAAGACACGATGTCTCCGTCGTATACTTCTGCCTCCGAGGCGGTGACGGCAGCCTCGTCGTAGTGGTCGTTCCAGTCGGAGCAGGAGGTCGTTGCTGCGCAAATAGCGCAGCCTACGAGACAGAGGCGCAGGGCCGAGGTGACTGCGGCCATGCTGCAGTGTACACGACGGGAAGCGGCTTTTACTATGTGTTTTGTAGTCATAATCGTTGGTTTCTCTATGTCTGTGAATATCTTGCTGTTTGAATAAGCCGTTCTTTCTGTTTGAATAAGCCGTTCTTTCTATGAGAAAAAGCCGTTCTTTCTGGTAGAAAAAGCCGTTCTTTCTAAGGGAATAATCCGTTCAAACTTTTTGGGGTGAGAAATCTTTAGATGGGTACGAACTCCAGATAGTCGAGCGAGAGGTGGTAGTTGCTGTTGTTCTTGGCCTCCACGTCCATAAGGGTGATCTTGAAGGTGTGGTTGCCGGAGCCCTCAAACTCCACGCTGCCGTAGATGGTGCTCTCGCCGAGCTGATAGCGCGGCAGACGTCCCATTCCCTTATAGAGGTAGGACATGGTAGAGTGGTCGTCGAGCTCGAAGCGTACGAGCGTGCCGCTGTTGATGAAGTTGTTGTGATTGATGTCCTTGCAGAAATGGAGCACCACCTTGTAGCGGCCGGCGATGATGGTGGGCGTGGTGAACTGAATCCAGCCTGCGAAGCCCAGGTTGAGCACCATGAAGTTGTCCATGTAGGCGCCGTACTGCGAGGCGTCGCCAGAGAGGGCGTCCTTCTTGTAGCCCACGCGGCGGTAGGTGTTGGTGCGGGCCTTCGACTCGTTGGCCTGGTAGGTGAACGAGCTTATCGTGCCGAAGTTGCCGTCGAAGTGCTCCTCCGAGAGGTCAACGTCGCGCATGGTGTTGTCGATAGGCGTTGAGAACACGTTTCCGAGGCTGTTAGCGGCTCCCCAGGCGTTGACGTAGGTGATGATGTCGGGCTGGTTAAGGAAGTCCCAGACCACGCGCACGGGTTTCGGATGGAAGACAGGCATAACGCTGCCTACGCGGTGGATGAGGCCGTTGCGGGCCTGGATGTTCGTCCGGACGAAGGGAATGTCATTGTTGATGAAGTCCTGACCGGCGGCACGGCTGATGGTGATGGCCTGGCCAGCGAACTGGGTGTCGTAGATGCGGATTTCGCCCTCAGCCTCGGGGTCGTCGCTTTCGTAGGCCAGCAGCTGGTCTTTGGTGTACTGGCGGGGCAGGAAGTGATACTTGATATAGTTGCCAAGGTCGGCGTCGGCCTCGCTGTCACAATGTGCGGCGAGATAAGAGCGGAGCCCGGCCACGTCGTTGATGCCGGCAGCCTGATAGACACTGTTGGGAACGGCCAGACAGGTGAAGGCGTAGTTGGTGACAACGGTGCCGGTAAGGGTGTAGCTGACCTTGCTCACGAGCGAGGCGATGCTGTCGTAGCCACAGTCGTGGACGGCCTGTGCGAAGATGCCGTAGGTGTCAGGATCAGCATCGAGACGGTCCATGATGGTCTCTACAAGGGGCACGATGACGTCGTCCATCTCGTAGAGGGTGGCGTTGGCACAGGTGGTAGCGGTGAACTTGCCAAGCTTGGCCTGGTTGTTGAAGAAGATGGAGTCTGAACTGAGAATGACATCATCGTGGCGGTTCGCATCGTCGACGTTTGTCTCTATGCGTCCGTAACGAACGGTGAGGTTTGTGCCCAGAAGCGTGGTGTCGGGAATCTCGAAGCCCCGCTCGTCGGCACTGCGTCCCTGCTCGGCGTAGTTGTCTATCTGGGTGTCGTTGTACTGTGCCTTATTAATTATATGTACGCGTGCAACGCTCTTGGCATAGGCGACAGGCAGCTGAGCTACGCTGTCAACGCCCTGCTGCTGGAGGAAGCGCGTCATGGCCAGGTTCGTGGGGCAGAAGACGGTGGCACGGGCCGAGCCGTCCTTCAGCGCATTGTAGTAGTTGGCGTGCTTGAGCAGCTGAATCCAGAGGGAATACTGGGCAGCATCGCGCTCAAGGATATCGGTGGCCGACATCTCAGCCTCTTCCGTTGTCGGGGTCATGAAGAGGCTACCCTCGTTAGGGTCGGAGCAGGAGGCCATTACTGCGCATATAGCGCAGCCTACGAGACAGGCGGTGAGGGCTTTGGTTATCTTGGTAATCATAACTATGAACTATAAAATATGAACTATTTACAGGTAGTATGGGTTCTGCTCCAACAGGGCGTTGGTGCTGATTTCCGAAGCGTTGACGGGCAGATACCAGGCATTGGGGTTGCTGAGCACGGAACGAATCCATGACTCGTTGACGCTCTTGTTGAACTGCACGACGCTGTTAATAAAGAGCTGGCGGAAGTCACAGACGCCGGTGGGGTCGGTGTAGCGGCCCAGGCGAAGCATGTCGTACCACGCCTTTCCTTCGCCTGAGAGCTCCATGAGGCGCTCGTGGAGGATGCCTTTCTGCATGAGGTCGGCAAGGCTCGAGTGGCTGTCCACGTCGCTGTCGCCGAGGTTCGTGCGGTGGCGTATCTGGTTGATGATGTCCACGGCGTCTTGGTTGTCGGCCTCGTTGGCACCGGCCTGTCGCATGACGAGGGCCTCAGCCTTCAGCAGCATTACGTCGGCCACGCGGTAGAGGATGTAGTTGCAGTCCCAGTCTTGTACCGACATGCGGCGGGTGTTATAGCTGGTGCCACCGTAGTACTTCCAGACGTAGGCATTGTTGGCGTTGTCGATGGCGGCCTGGTCGGTGACGTAGGCGCCGTACATCATGCGTCCGTAAACCTCATTGTCGGTAATCATGTAGTTGTACCGTTCTACCAGATTCTGCTGCTCAATGCGGAACTGGTCGAGCATCCCCAGTGAATACTGGTACTTGTAGCCCGTCTGGTTGGGGTCGAAGCTGGTGGTAAGGTTATTCGTCTGTGGCTGTCCGCCTGAGAGCTTGCTGTAGCTCCATTGCACCTCGTAGATGCTCTCGTTCGAGTTTCCGGGATTGAACATGGAGAACCAGCTGCTGTGTGTCGGTGTGGAGAGGAAGCGCGGTGCCGAGGGCGATGTGCTCTCGAGGATGGCGTTGGCGTAGCTGATGGCCTCGTCGAAGTCATGGTTCCACAGGCACACATCGGCCATCAGGGCGTAGATGGCCCACTTCGTGGCACGGCCCTTCGTTTCCCACGTGGTGTTGAACTTCTCCTTGGCGGCGTTCATGTCGATGGCCTTCTTGAGGTCGGCCTTTATCTGTGCGATGATTTCGGCCTCGCTGCTCTTGGGAACGTTGAAGGTAAGCTCGTCGGTCTCGAAGGGCTCGGTGATGAGCGGTGCGTCGCGCCAGTTACGCACGATGTAGAAATAGGACAGGGCACGGAGCCAATAGGCCTCGCAGTGGTGGCTGTTCAGCTCCTCCTGGGTGTAGGTGTCGTCAGAGTCGAGGGCCTTGCCGGCGTTCTTCAGCACAAGGTTGGCACTGTTGATAATCTTGTACATCGGGGTCCACTTGGAGAGCGTCTTCTCCGTGGGCTTTATCTCGAAGCGCTGCAGGGTGTTGCTGCCTCGCGAGGAGACGCAGCCGGCACGCAGCTCGCCCCAGGGGATAAGGTGGGACTCGACGGCATCGCGCAGGTAGTAGTAGCCGGCGAGAAGGGTAGCGTCGACCTCCTGCTTCGAGCTCCAGTACTGGTCGGTGGGCTGGACGTTCTCGGGGTAGATCTCGAGGTAGTCGGAACAGGAGACCCCCACCCAGCCTCCCCCTGCGAGGGGGAGGAGTATATACATGGCGAAGCGGAATAATCCCCTTGTTTTTTCCAATAGATATTGCTTCATATAATTTGTGTCGTTAATTGAATGCTTATATGTTATTTGTAACTACTCCCCTCCCTCCCAGGGAGGGGTCGGGGGGTGGGTCTGTTGGGGACTTTAGAAGTTCACCGTAATACCCATGGAGACGCGGCGGGAGCGCGGTGTCTGCGAGTTATCGACGGCAAGGTCGGTGATTTTGCTCGGCATGGTGACCTCGGGGTCCTGACCGGTGTAGGAGGAGAAGGTGAAGAGGTCGTAGCCGGTGAGGAACATGCTGAGGCTATTCACCGAAAGCGACTTGCAAATGCTCTTCGGGAAGGAGTAGTTCAGCGAGAGGGTCTTCAGTCGGACGAAGGAGCAGTCCTCGACGAAGCGGTCGCTGCCCATGTAGTTCAGACCGTAGTTGTAGAGGGCACGGGGGATGTCGGTATCGACGTCGGCCTCCGTTCGCCAGCGGCGGAGAACAGCCGTCGACTGGTTGTCACGGTTGTACATGGCCTCGGCGTTCATACGGGCCTGGTTGATAATCTTCTGTCCTAAGCGATAGTGCAGGAACACGGTCATGCCCCATCCCTTGTACTTCAGGGTGAAGCCGCCACCGCCCGAGACCACGGGATTGTAGTTACCCAGATAGACGATGTCGTTCTTGTCGATGCGGCCGTCGTGGTTGATGTCCTCGTACTTCGCGTCGCCGGGGTAACAGCGGACGTTGCTGTTATACATAATGAGCGGGTTGCCCTGCAGGTCGGTCATGACGTTGCCATCGGCATCCTTGGCATAGGTGTCCTCGAGGTTGTGATAGACGCCCAGCGAACGGAAACCGAAGAACGAACCAACGGAGGTGCCACTGAGAATCTTCGTGTTGTACTTGCCGTTAGCCACCTGCGGGTCTTCGCTTGACATGTTTTCCGGCAACTCGATGATGGTGTTGATATTGCGGTTGATGTTCCAGTTCACGCTGAGGTTCCAGTCCTTCGACTTCAGCACATTGGCGTCGATGCGGAACTCCCATCCCTCGTTGCGCAGCTTACCGCTGTTCCAGTACTTAATCTGGGGTGAGGGATAACCCATGTACTCCGGCACGACGACGTTTCTTTGGAGCAGGTCCTTGGTGTTCTTCCGGTACCAGTCGAAGGTGAGGTTAATACGGCCGTCGAGCAGGTTGATGTCAGTACCGAGGTTGATTTCCTTCGATGTCTCCCACTTCAGCTTGTTCAACTGCATGGTGGCTGAGGTGATGGCGGCACCGTCCATGTAGTTACCGATGGCGGAGTACGTTCCGACGTAAGGCGAGGTGCCCGAGGGAGCATTACCGCTGGTACCGTAGCTGGCACGGAGCTTCCATTCGGTGAGCCACTCATTGCTCCACTTCATGAACTTCTCATCTGCCACCTGCCAGCTGATACCCACGGAGGGGAACAGGCCCCAGCGGTTTTCCTTGCCGAGCGATGACTTACCCTCGTAGTTGATGGTTCCGTTGATGGTGTAGCGGTCTAACAATGTATAGACGAGCGAGCCGATGCCCGAGAGCGTGGCAACCTCGCTGTCGCCTGAGCCTTGTGAAAGCAGCACACCGCCACCGGAGGCAGGGTCAGCGATGGAAGCCGACGCCATGTTATAGCGTGTGGAGGAATTGTTCGACGAGCGGCTTTGCTGTGTACGCCATAGGGCTGTTGCCACCACCTGGTGCTTATTATCAAGCCAGTCCTTGGTGAACATCAGCTTGTTTTCCGTCTGCAGGGAGAAGTTATTGGAATAGGCATCCATAGCTTGGTTGGCGTAGCTGTCGTTGGTGGTGACGCCCGTTGCCGACTGGGGCAGGAAGGCCTCCGTCTTCTGTGTATTGTATTTCATCGAGACGTAAGCCGTGTAGCGCAACCAGGGCGTAGCGTAGTAGTTAGCACGGACGGTCATCTTCTGCTCTTTGGTCATCAGGTTGCGATAGCTGTCTTCCACCATGATGATGGGGTGGAAGTTTCTTGAGCCGTTGAAAGCTCCCTGGAACTCTTCAGCGTTCTGGCGGATGAAGTAGATACCGGTCATTTCGCCTGTCGCGTCGTCGATGTAGTACGGACTCTTGTTCGGCATCTTGCGCATGGCCTCGGCACGTGCGCTCTCCGTCCAGGGAGCATCCTTCTTCGTGTCGCTGTAGGTATACTCAGCGTTCACGCGCAGCTTCTCGCTGAACTTATAGCCGATGTCAAGGCTGGTGGTCAGTCGCTGCAGGCCGGTGCCCTTCGTCGTACCGCCCTCATTGAGGTAGGACAGCGAGTAGCGGTAGGTGGCCCGCTCGCCGCCGCCGCTCATGGAGAACGAGTTGTCAGTCGTAAAAGCATTCTTTGTGAGGTAGGACAGCCAGTCCACGTCCTGGTTGTACTCGTCGAAGTAGCGCCAGTCCTGCTGATAGCCTATCTCGTACTTGTCGAAGAGATATTCCAGGTAGCTGTTGCCGTCCAGTCCCTGCGCGTTGGCCGTGTTCCAAATGGCGTCCTGCATGTAGGCTACGTACTCATTGCCGTTAAGCATGGGCATGGACTTCGGCTCGAACTTCATCGAGTTCTTCGTGGAGAAGGTGAAGTTTGTCTTTCCCATCGCACCCTTCTTCGTGGTGATGAGGAGCACGCCGTTAGCACCTGCCGTTCCATAGACTGCCGTCGAGGCGGCATCCTTGAGCACCTCGATACTCTCAATGTCGTTGGGGTTGAGCGAGAGCATCTGTGCAAAGTCTTCCTGCGAGGCGGTGTTGAAGTCGAAGCTGTCGTCGATGCTGGTGTTATAGGGCACGCCGTTGATGACGATGAGCGGGTCGGCACTGGAGTTCAGCGTGGCGGTACCACGTATGCGTATGGTGCTCTTGGCACCCGGGTCACCGGCAGCGAGGATGTCCACACCGCCGAGCTGTCCCTGCAGGGCTTCCTCGATAGAGGTGACGGGCGAAGCTGCCATGATCTCGGTCATGTCAATCTTCTGCGTGGCAAACGACTGCTGGCGGGTGGTCAGACCCATGTCGTTGCGCGAGCCGCCCTTCTTACCCGATACCTGCACCTCACGAATGGTGTGGGCGTTGCTCTCCATAGTGACGTTGAGTGTCTTCTGCCCCGTGTACTTAAAGCTTTGCTGCTTCATGCCGACGTAGGAGAACACGATGGTGAGGTTCTTTTCCTCGGGCACTTTCAGCGTGTAGTTACCGTTGAAGTCGGTGACGGTACCGCTGACGATACGGTTCTGGCTGTTCTGGAACGTCACGTTGGCTCCGATGATAGGTTCTTTCGAGCCGCCGAGTATCTCCGTGACGTTACCCGTGACAGTCTGCGCCGCTGCGCGGCTAAAGAATAATGAACAAATAATAAATAATAAACTTATCAGTTGCTCCTGTTTTATCTTAGTAGTCATAATTGCCAATTTTCAATTTAAAGGGCCTCGTCTAAAAAGTAAACTACTCCGTCGCTGAAGATGAGTGGCAGGAAGTCGTAGGCCGATGACAGCCTTACCTGCTGGCTCTTCTGCTGTGTCTGCAGGTCGGTGGTCTGGATGGAGAGTGCTGCACCGTCGTCGTAGACGTTGAGCACATAGCTCTTGGCCACGACGGGAGTGTCGCCTGAGTCGTCCATCACCTGCAGGGTCTCCAGTCCGCCGAACTCCAGGTTGTCGGTCGTCTCGCCCCATCCCAGGTAGGGATAGTTGGTGATGACGGCAGTCGAGAGGGGTACGAAGTAGCGCACGAGGTACTGCTGCAGGGCCACCTTGTCCGTAGCCTGAATCTTTGTGAAGAAGTCGTCGTCGGTGGCCTGTGAGCCTTCACCAGCTACGACGCCCGGTATGCGGCCTTCGGCAATAGCTCGGGCCAGCGCCTGCGTAGTGGGAACGAACTGCAGGCAGTTCTCCGCCATGAACGACACTTTTCCTGCGGAGAGGAATCCTCCGGCCTGGAGCAGCGAGTACCAGCCGTAGAACTCGGTGGTGTTGTCGCGGTTCTGGTCGCCGATGAGGGGATAGAAGGCCTCGCCGTCCTGATAGCTGCCCCGGAAGAGCAGGCTGTCGTAGGTGTAGGCATGACCGTTGGTCCATCCGTTGATGTCGCCACGATAGGCCAGCGGCTCGAAGGCGGCCCAGATGTCGTCGTCGGTCCAGAGGTTGGCCTGGTAGCGGAGCTTCCGCAGGTACTGTATGCTGTTGGTAATCTTTCCGTCCTTCACGTACCAGTAGACCTTCATGGGCGAGGTCTGCATGGTGGCATAGACGGCGGGACGTGAGCCGCTGGTGGGCAGCAGGGTATTGCCGTCGGTGGCCATCACGGCATGGGCGTTGACATAGCTCGTCACCACGGCGCTCGACATGGCGGCCGGCTCCTCCAGACCCGGCGGCTGGTTCATGATGGTTGCCGGAGAACCTTTCTGCACGGTAATCTGCTGCTCGCTGTTCTCCAGCTGGTCGTCGTCGGGATAGAGCATGATATACTGGATGGCATCGGCAGAGAAAGTCTTGTCCAGGCCAGAGCCGTTGGCGGCGGTGGCAGAGAGCATGGTGCCGAAGGTGCTGTATTTCTTATATTGGTAGGCAGGGCCGGTGACGCTGTTGAACTGCGACGGCGGCGTAAGCACGGAGCAGCCGTAGAGCACACCGTTGGAGCAGATGATGCGGTCGGCCTGAGGCACTTCCTGCGTATCGAACTTGATGGTGTTATTGTCGGAGTCCACAATCTTACCGGCCTCAATCTCGTCGGGGAAGATCATGGTCTGGTCCTTCTGTGACGACGTCTCCTGGAAGATGCTGTGCAGCAGCAGGGTGGTCATCTGCGAGGTGGGCACGTCGTCGATGCTCTTGTATCCGCCCAGGGCCCAGTAGTCGTTGAAGAAGTTCTGCATGGCCTGGTCCGTCGGGGCGAAGATGCTGTAGGAGCGGTGGCTGTTGGCCGAGAACTGCTTGTAGTCGTCGACGGGCCACTCGCTGGCGATGCGTGGCAGGGCACCGAAGCTGACGGTGTAAAGGCCCACGGCACGCTGCTCGTCGGTAGTGGCGAAGTTGTTGGTCAGGTCGGTAGATTTCTCGTAGGTCTTGTACTGGTCGTAGAAGGAGAGGAACTTCTCAAACTTCCCGGAATTCTTCAGCTCCGTGTAGATGGTCTCCAAGGGTCGCAGCACGCGGTCCACCTTGTAGATATAGCCGTTCTTGGCGATGTTCTCCTTGCTGTCCACGTCGAC
>JAGCNO010000045.1 GCA_017645905.1 Prevotella sp.
AGAGCACTGCCACACCGCCTGCCCATTTGGCAAGACGCTCCTGGAGCTGCTCCTTGTCGTACGAGCTGGTGGTCAGTTCAATCTCCTTCTTAATCTGAGCCACGCGGTCCTTGATGGCCTGGCTGTCGCCGGCACCATTCACGATGGTGGTGTTGTCCTTCGAGACGGTCAGCTTCTCGCAGGTGCCCAGCATGTCGAGCGTAGCCTGCTCCAGCTTCAAGCCCTTCTCTTCGCTGATGACGGTGCCGCCAGTCAGTATGGCGATGTCCTCCAGCATGGCCTTGCGACGGTCGCCGAAGCCGGGAGCCTTCACGGCGCAAATCTTCAGACCGCCACGCAGACGGTTGACGACAAGTGTGGTAAGTGCCTCAGAGTCAACATCCTCAGCGATGACGAGCAACGGACGTCCGCTCTCAGCGGCGGGCTGCAGGATGGGCAAGAAGTCCTTGATGTTGGAGATCTTCTTGTCGTAAATAAGGATGTAGGGATTATCCATCACGCACTCCATTTTCTCGGAGTCGGTGACGAAGTAGGCCGACAGATAGCCGCGGTCGAACTGCATTCCCTCGACGACGCCGATGTGTGTGTCGCGGCTCTTCGACTCCTCGATGGTGATGACGCCGTCCTTCGAGACCTTGCGCATGGCCTCGGCCAGCAGTTCACCAATCTCCTTGTCGTTGTTGGCCGAAACGGTAGCCACCTGCTCAATCTTCTCGTAGTTGTCGCCCACCTGCTCGGCATCCTTCTTGATGTAGTCGACAACGGCGGTAACAGCCTTGTCGATGCCGCGCTTCAGGTCCATGGGGTTGGCACCGGCGGTGACGTTCTTCAAGCCCTCGCTGACGATGGCCTGTGCCAGCAATGTGGCGGTGGTGGTGCCGTCGCCGGCATCGTCGCCCGTCTTGGAGGCTACGCTCTTCACTAACTGAGCGCCGGTATTCTCGAAGTGGTCCTCGAGCTCGATTTCCTTGGCCACGGTCACACCGTCCTTGGTAATCTGGGGAGCACCGAACTTCTTCTCAATCACTACGTTGCGACCCTTCGGTCCGAGGGTCACCTTCACTGCGTTTGCCAACTGGTCGACGCCCTGCTTCATCATCTCGCGGGCCTCGATATTGAATTTAATTTCCTTAGCCATCTTAGTAATTTACTATTTAAGAATTTACGATTTACGATTTGTTACTTCTCAATTATTGCCAATACGTCTGACTGGCGCATCATGAGGAACTTCTCGCCGTCGAGCTCAATCTCGGTGCCTGAGTACTTGCCGTAGAGCACCTGGTCGCCCTCCTTGAGGATCATTTCCTCGTCCTTCGTTCCTTTACCAACGGCCTTGATGGTGCCGCGAAGTGGTTTCTCCTTGGCGGTGTCAGGGATAATGATACCGCCAACTTTCTCTTCAGCCGGTGCGGGGAGTACGAGCACACGGTCAGCTAATGGTTTGATAGTCATAATAATTGTAATTTGTTATTGTTAATGAATAGTTTATTTGCCTATCACATGACTTTGCGAAAAGCGTGCCAAAACGCCAAGACTGACATTTTGGCACTAAATCGGAAGATTTTGTCTCCTTTTTACATCTTTTATAATACTGCTTGCGCCTGTTTCGAGGAAAATGACTACTTTTGCCATGAAAAACAGGTTCGCGGAGAATAAGCCGTTCTTTCTGTGAGAAAGAGCCGTTCTTTCAATCAGAGAAAGCCGTTCTTTCAATTGGAAAAAGCCGTTCTTTCTCAGTCCCTCCCTGAGTGACCATCACGAGGGTGTACCTAATCTTAAATATTTATATTACTATGATGAAAAAGAAAACTCTTATCCTTCTGGCAGCCGTCACATTGGTTCTCAGCGGCTGCGGACTGACTGGCCAGTCGGGACTGGGCGGTATTCTGGGCAACGGCGAGACCATCGGCAATGTCATCACAAGTGTACTGGGCCTGACGAAGGTAACCCAGCGTGACATCATCGGCACGTGGAGCTATTATCAGCCGGGATGTGCCTTCACCAGCGAACAGCTGCTGAAGAAGGCTGGCGGCGAAGTGGTGGCCGCAGAAATCAAGTCGAAGGTGAAGCCCTATTACGACAAGGCAGGCGTCAGCTCCTCCAACACGCAGGTGAGCTTCGGCGAGGACGGACGGTTCAGTGCTGTCATAGCTGGCAAGCAGTTCAGTGGCACGTACACCTACGACGAGGCGCAGTCGAAAATCAGCATGAAGAGTCTCTTGTTCACCGTGAACTGCTACCCGAAGCGTAACGCCAACAGCATGGCATTCCTTTTCGAGGCATCAAAGCTGCTGACCGTGCTACAGGCGCTGTCGGCCATCAACGGCAGCGTGGAACTGCAGAACATCGGCGAACTGGCAAAGCAGTACGACGGCGTGCGCATCGGCTTCGATATGAAGTGATAAGTGAGAAATGAGGGAGACGCGCCGCGTCTCCCTCACTTATTGTTCTTACCATTCGCGGTTCATCATGTCGTGCATGTAGCGCCGCAATTGCTCCTTGCGGCTTTCGGGCACGGAGACGTTCGAAAGCAGACTGTCGGCCATGTTGAAGTAGGAGTTGATTTTTGACTCGCAGAGGCTGCGAATGCCTATTTCATCGTAGAGCCGGGTGACGGCCTTGATTTTCTCCTGCCGGTCTGCCGTCAGGGTGGCGTCGGGCGAAATCCAACTCATCAGCTCCTCGCGCTGCTGGGGGATGGCCCGGTTGACGGCATTGATGAGCATGTAGGTCTTCTTGTTGCAGGTGATGTCGCCGCCGATGGCTTTTCCGAAGACCTTCGGGTCGCCGTAGACGTCGAGCAGGTCGTCCTGCAGCTGGAAGGCAAGGCCCAGCTTTTCGCCCACGCTGTAAAGCAGGTCGGCGTCGGCTTCGGAGGCATCACCAAGGATAGCACCTATCTTCATGGCACAGGCCAGGAGGACGCTGGTCTTCAGACGTATCATCTCTATGTACTCGTCCTCGGTAACGTCGAGGCGGGTCTCGAAATCCATGTCGTACTGCTGTCCCTCGCCAATCTCTAAGGCGGTCTCGCTGAAGAGGTCCATGATGCGGGGCAGATAGGCGTCGGGCACCTGCTGCATACGCTGGTAGGCAAGCACGAGCATGGAGTCGCCTGAGAGGATGGCGGTGTTGGCATCCCACTTCTTGTGAACCGTCTGGTGACCGCGGCGCAAGTCGGCATTGTCCATCAGGTCGTCGTGGAGCAGCGTGTAGTTGTGGTAGGTCTCTAAGCCCAGAGCGGGCATGATGATGTCCTCAGGATGGTCCTTGTAGAGGTTGTAAGTGAGGAGCATGAGCACGGGCCGTATGCGCTTGCCGCCAAGGGAGAGGACATACTTCACGGGCTCATAGAGCGAGGCGGGCCGGCGGTCGTAGGGAAGACGGTCAAGGGCCTCGTTGACGGTCTTTAGGATTTGGTCTGAAGTTTGAATCATAGTTATTAAGATTTAAGCTTTTCTGGGGTTAGAGTCTGAACTCCACGGGTATGCACACCTTCGTGCGGCAGGGCTGGCCGTTCTGCATGCCGGCCGTCCAGCGGGGCATCATACGCAGCACGCGGAGCACCTCGCGGTCGAAGATGACGTTCTTTGACGATACGGCGATGTCAACGTTGGTGATGGAGCCGTCCTTATTGACGATGAACTCGGCCACCACCTTTCCCGTCATCTTCCTCTCCTCCAGTTGCTTGGGGTAGTGAAGGTTGCGGGTGAGCCACTTCATCATCTCCACGGGACCGCCGGGGAACTGCGGCAAATCCTCGACCACACGGAAGCTCACGGCCTCCTCATCGTCGGGTGGTGGCGGCATCACCGGTTCTTCTTCCTCCTCCTGCGCCTCCATGTCGCTGCTCACGTCGGTCTCGACGGGCTGCTCCTCCTGCCGCAGTTCTGGTTCTTCCTCCTCGTCGGCCACCACGAGCTTGGTTGCAGGCTTCGGCTCCGCCTTAGGAGCAAGCACCAATTCGTTTTCCGGGCGCAGCAACGATGACAGCTCGGGGTCCATGGCCAACTGGTCGAGCAGCTCGGGGTCGTCGAGCGGGTCGTCCGGCGTTATGGTGTACTCCAGCGCAACAAAGAGCGAGGCCAGCGCCAGCAGCAGTCCCAGAAGGAAGCGCTGTAGCCAGTGTCGCTCAAGGTCGGCGGAGGGAGTCTTCTTCTGTTCCAGCATTTATCGTACTCCGTATGCTTTTTACTGTGCAAAGGTACGAAGTTTTGCAGCAATACTTAGTAATTCTCAGCCTTCACCTGGAAGTATGACTGCGGATGGTTGCAGACGGGGCACTCCTCTGGAGCCTTCTTGCCGATGACGATATGTCCGCAGTTGCTGCACTGCCAGATGACGTCGCCGTCTTTGGAGAAGACGCGCTCCTTCCTGACGTTGTCCAGCAGTTTGCGGTAGCGCTCTTCGTGGGCTTTCTCGATAGCGGCCACGCCCTCGAACTTCTCGGCAATCTCGTCAAAACCTTCCTCGCGGGCCTCGCGGGCCATGCGGGCATACATATCCGTCCACTCGAAGTTCTCGCCGCCGGCAGCAGCTTCGAGGTTGCTGGCCGTGTCCTTGATGGCACCGCCCTCAAGCAGCTTGAACCACATCTTGGCGTGTTCCTTCTCATTGGCAGCCGTCTCCTCGAAGATGGCGGCAATCTGCACGAAGCCGTCCTTCTTGGCCTTAGAAGCCCAGTATGAATACTTGTTACGAGCCATTGACTCACCGGCGAATGCCTCCTGCAGATTCTTCTCTGTTTTTGTTCCTTTCAGTTCTTTCATAGCTTTGAAATTTTAATGTTATAATTGTTTATTTTTTCATTTTCTCATTTTTTCATTCTTTTCCTAATCGTCTTGTGGCAGTGGCAGGGCGGCAAGGGCTTCTGCAGCCGACTTGATGTTAGTGTTGACGGTGTCCTCACGTATCTTGCCGTCGCGCAGCATGATGTTACGGCTGGCATATTCGGCAATCTCGGGGTTGTGGGTGACGAAGATGATGGTGTGCCCCTTGCGGTAAAGTTCCTGGAAAAGAACGAGCACTTCGAAGCTGGTGCGGGTGTCGAGGTTACCAGTAGCCTCGTCGGCAAGCAGCACGGCGGGGTTGTTCACCAGCGCCCGAGCGATGGCGACGCGCTGCATCTGTCCGCCGGACATCTGGTTGCTCTTGTGCTCCATGCGGTCACCAAGGCCTACCGACTGAAGGGCCTTGATGGCAGCTTCACGGCGCTGCTGGGCGTTGAACTTCGAGTTGTACATCAGCGGCAGTTCCACGTTCTCTAAGGCGGTGGTGTTGGCCAGCAGGTTATAGTTCTGGAACACGAAACCTATCTTCAGGTTCCTCAGGTGAGCACGCTGTGTCTTCGACATAGTACGCACAGAGATGCCGTCGAGGAAATACTCGCCGCTGGTCGGCGTATCGAGACATCCCAACTGGTTGAGCAGCGTTGACTTTCCGCTTCCCGACGTGCCTTGTATGGTGACGAACTCGCCCTCATAGATTTTGAACGACACGCCGCGCAGGGCCTTCACCGTCTCGGAGCCTACCTGGAAGTAGCGCTTCACGTTTTGGAGTTCAATGACAACTTTCCTCTCCATTTATCTTCTCGGTTGCTGGTTCTGTTGCTGGTTCCTGTTCCCTCTTGGCCTGGGCATGAAGGGGTTCTGGGCCTGCTGCTGGCCGGGCATGCCCATGGCCGGGCCTTCTATCTCGAAGTCGGTGAGCACCTCAGTGCCTTCCTTGATGCCGCTGACGATTTCCGTGGTGACGCCATTGGTTGTGCCAGTCTCCACCTTGTGAGCCTTAAACACGGAGCCTTCCTGCGTCCACACTTTCTGCCGGGCCTCTACGTCCTCAATGGTCTGTCCCTCAGCCAGCAGGGCTTCGTTGGGCATGAAGCGGAGGGCCTTGGCAGGCACGATGAGCACGTCGTTCTTCTCCAGCGTATAAATGGTGACGTTGGCGGTGAGTCCTGGCTTCAGCTTCAGGTCGTTGTTAGGAGCGGAGATAACCACCTCGTAGGTGACGACGTTGCTCTCCGTCGTGGCCTGCTGCCTCACCTGCGTGACATATCCCTCGAAGTGGTCTTCGGGGAAGGCGTCGACGGTGAAGCTCACACGCTGTCCTTCCTTCACGCCGCCGATGTCGGCCTCGTCGATGTCGGCGATGACGCGCATGTCGGTCAGGTCTTGTGCAATGGTGAAGAGTTCCGGCGTGTTAAACGATGCGGCGACCGTCTGTCCCTCTTCCACGCTTTTCGACAGCACCACGCCGTCGATGGGGCTGGTGATGGTGGCATATCCCAGGTTGGTCTGAGCCTTCTGTACGCTCTGGCGCGAGGTGGTGACACTCTCGCGGGCCTTCAGGTACGACAGCTTGGCCGACTCGTACTCATCAGCCGAGACGAGTCCCTTGTCGTAGAGCGTCTTATAGCGGTTATAGTTCGTCTGCTCGTAGTTCAGCGTGCTCTGTGCCGACGACAGGTTAGCCTGAGCCGTGCGCAGTTCGCTGATGAGGTTTGTCTTGTCGAGCTCGGCGATAACCTGGCCCTTCTTCACCACCGAGTTATAGTCCACGTAGAGGCGGCTGACGATACCCGACACCTGTGTGCCGACGGTGACGCTCGTAACCGGCTCGATGGTGCCTGTGGCGGTGATGCTGTTCTGAATGATGCCGCGCTCTACGCGGGCCGTCTGGAACGATACTTTCTGCTCTTCCTTGCAACCTGTGAGGGCGAGGACAAACAGCGAAATGACAATGATTTTAAAACTCTTCATATACTTGAATTTTTATTAACCACGTATTTTTTATTTGACCACGATTCTTTATTTCATTTCACCACGATTCTATATTTTTACCACGAATTTTACGAATTATACGAATTATACGAATTTTACGAATTTTATTTTGACCACGAATTTTACGAATGACACGAATTGCGCGAATTTTATTTTACCACGAATTTTACGAATGACACGAATTTTACGAATTTTTTATTCTCTCGAATTGCACGAATATTAATCTAACTGGACTATAGAATTAGTGAAATTAAAAAAAATAATTCGTGATAATTCGTATAATTCGTTTTAATTCGTGGTCTTTGAAATCATAGTTAATTCGTGGTCTTTGAAGTCATAGTTAATTCGTGGTCTTTGAAATCATAGTTAATTCGTGGTCTTTGAAATCATAGTTAATTCGTGGTCTTTGAAATCACCGTACCGTGTTCTCCGTCGATGGCGGTAGCGCTGGTGATGACCACCCTTGTCACCCCCGCATCGACGGCCTTCAGCGCGTTCTCTATCTTGGGCAGCATACCGCCGCTGATAGTCCCGTCGGCGCGATAGGTCTCGAAAGCCTGCCGGTCGATGACGGGGATGACCGACGTGTCGTCGTCGGCATTGCGCAGAACGCCGGGTTTCTCAAATGCATAGATGAGCGTCACGTCGTAGCGTCCGGCCAGCGCCTTCGCTGTCTCCGAGGCCATTGTGTCGGCGTTCGTGTTGAGTATCTGTCCCTGCCCGTCGTGTGTCAGCGGTGCGATGACGGGCGTCATTCCCGCGTCGATGAGCCGGGCGAGCATCGAGTCGTCCACGCTACGCACGTCGCCCACGAAGCCGAAGTCGACGAGGGTAGGGGAGTCTGCGCCTATGCTTACCGGCGGCCGTCGCTCGGAGCGTATGATGCCTGCGTCGGCGCCTGTCAGTCCGATGGCGTTGACGCCCAGAGCCTGCAGTCGCGCCACGACGGTCTTGTTCACCAGTCCGCCATAGACCATCGTCACCACGCTGAGCATGTCGCTGTCGGTGATGCGCCGGCCCTCCACCATCTTTGTCTCGATGCCTAAGCGGGCAGCCACGGCAGTAGCGCGCCGGCCGCCGCCGTGTACCAGCACCTTCGCCCCAGAGATGGCCGTGAAGTCAGCCAGCAGCCGCGTCAGCTGTGCCTCGTCCTCGACCACGGCACCGCCAACCTTTACTATCGTCAGCTTCTGTTTCATATTCGCTGCAAAGATACACATTTTCCCATTAACGGCAAGCGCAGAATAGGCTGTCGCAATATTGTTTAACGCAGATTAACATGCGGGCTATTCGAAAGAACGGCTTTTTCTCATAGAAAGAACGGCTTTTTCCCATAGAAAGAACGGCTTTTTCGAATCGAAAGAACGGCTTATTCCAAGCTGTGCGGTTGAAACTGACAGGTATATGTCGCTAACTCTGTGTTGAAAGAAAAAACTGACATAGTTAGCAGTGTTTGTAGGTCGGCCCGATTTTTAAATCTCATTTTTCCTTTTATTTCCCCCGGTTTTACCACTTTAAGGAAAAATAACTAAAATTTTTGATACAAATTACAAAATTTTCGCTACTTTTGCAAACGATTTATGCTCCTGCTACTCTTTGGGCAAACCTTAGAGGAGCTTTGGCTATAAACCCAATGCTACAAAACTGTTATTTATATCGACAACATTACTATTTTTAATTCTTAATTATTTACTAACTCTTAAAAACAAATTGCTTATGAAACTGTCAAAACTTTTTCTTATGAGCTCCTTCGCGCTCATGAGTTTGACTGTGGGTGCTGCTGAAATCAATGAGCGCACGGCACCAGAAGCTCCGTCTACAGTTCCGGCGTTTTACAACGGCGATCTGAGTTTGGACGATCTCGAAATGACACCCGCCTCATTCCAGGTAGGTAAGATGTATGTACTCTACAATGTCACCGAGCAAACGTTCTTCTCGCAGGGATGTGCCTGGGCTACTCAGGCCGCTACCTCGTCTTCTGTTCCCCTCGCAGTGAGCTTCTACCTGCCCGAGGGCAAGACCTTGGCCGATGCCACGCTGCTCATGCGCGACTACAACCTCTACACTAACGCATGGAACAATGTGTTCTTCGACAGCGAGACCGCTCTGTTCACCGATCGTGGCTCACAGGCCAACATTTACTTCCAGGTCATCGACCAGGGATCGAAAACCTATCGCATCCAGGCTTCTGAGGCTAACCCCTCTCTCAAGCCGTCCGCCTATACTGGCTTTGTAGGACGCGACGAGACTGTGACCTATAGCGGCGACAATAACGGCCGCACGGTGGCCGATACCAACGCACAGCCCATCTCTCCGTTCCTTGCTGAGGGCGAGGGACACCACATCGACTGGCAGTTCTTCGAGTTGCCCCAGCTGAGCGAGTGGGAAGACTACTTCCAGCTTTTGGACATTTTCAACAAGTCCGAGGAGCTGAAGAAAGCCATCAAAGATGCTCAGGATGCTGGTGTCAATGCTGATGCTGCCATCGAGGTCTACAACAACGAAAGCTCCACGATAGCACAGATGGCTGCTGCAATAGCGGCTCTGACCGATGCTATCGCCAACAACACCTTCGCTGGCTTCACACCCGGCACGGCTCTCGATGTGACCAAGCTCATCGTCAACCCCGACTTCAAGGGTAACGACCTCTCGGGTTGGAGCGGTGATGGTTGGGGTGCATACAATCCCAAGGAGAATGCCGAGCGCTACAGCATGACCTTCGACACCTATCAGGACATCGCAGGTCTAAGGGCAGGTCTTTATGTAGTTGGCGCAAATGCTTTCTACCGCGCAGGTAATTCTGGCCCTGCCTACGAAAACTATCAGGCTCAGAACGAAGAATCGAAGTATGCCAAGTTCTATGTCACAGCTGGTGAGAACACCTTTACTGCTGACATCGTGTCGCCATACGAGGGAGCTCCAACCGCTTCAACAGGCAAGGGCAATGAGTCAAGCTACGAGGACACGGGAGCAGGTGTTACTTATTACATCCCGAACGACATGGTTGCTGCAGAGTACTACATGCATAGTCTCGGTCTTTACAAGAATTCCATTTTCGCCGAGGTTTCTGCAGGTGATATTCGTATCGGTATGAAGAAGGAAGATAAAGTCGATGGTGACTGGTTAATCTGCGACGACTTCTCGCTCATCTACTGTGGTGAGGGCGCACAGGCCTACAAGGCATACGTGGAGTACTACCGCGACAACAGCTTCCCCGACTACGAAGCTCTGCGCGTAGAGGCTGCCGACCCGTTCACTTCGACCGACGGCATCAACTGCTCCGACTCCTACATCAGCGCATTCAAGGCCACTAACGTCAACGCAACCGACGAGGCCAGCGCACGCGCTGCTATGGCTGCTCTGGAGCAGGCCTTCGAGCCCGTCCGTGAGAACGTTGCTCTCTGGGCAGAGTACCTCAAGACTGCCAAGAAGGCTGCTGCCGTGGGCGATGACGCAAGTCTCGACCAGAGCGTCGACGTCGTTGCAGAAGTGGGCGACTGGGGTAAGTACATTGCCGCAGAGGCTTGGAACGCACATGAACTGACCAACGAAGAGCTTCAGGCCATCATCGAAGAGTATGAAGCAAAAATCGTTGAGGCTAAGAAGCACCCCATCCACGAAGGCTATGAGACTCCTTGCACTGACCTCCTCGTCAATGCCGACTTCTCTCAAGATGGTTCTGGCTGGACTCGTGTTGCTGCCAACGGCGGTAACGTGGCTCCTGGTGGTCCTGCTGACAACCGTTGCTATGAGGCATGGAACAATGCCGAATTTGACATTTACCAAATAGTTAAAAATGCTCCCGAGGGTGTCTATCGCATTGAGGTTCAGGGATTCTACCGCTATTGGCGTGAAAATCCAGGCGCTCAACAATTTGCTTGGGATGAATATACAAAACAGGAAAGTCAATATGTGAAGCCGGGCGGCGCTCCAGTGTTCGTGTATTTGAACCAAAAGGCCACCCCGTTTAAGAATGTGTTCGATGAGCCTATCACAGAGAACTTCTATAGTCAGCAGTATATTACAGTACAAGATGCAGATGGTAATGATATTTATTATCCTGATGGTATGATAAGCTCTGGCGAAGCTTTCTCACGTAATATGTACAAGCAGAGTGCATACGGCGTTATCCGTGATGGTCAGGACATGCGCATCGGCGTAAAGGGTGAATCGAACCAACAGAATGACAGTTGGTGTATTTGGGACAACTTCCGCCTCTTCAACTGCGGTAAGGACGCTACTGCCCTTAACAATGTGCTTCCCGAGGAAATTGAAAACGCTAAGAAGTTGCTGCTCAACGACGACGGTTCTGATAAACGGATGGGTAAGGACATCAAGGAAGGACTGGAGAAGGCAATCGCCGATGCTGAGGCTACAGTCGGTACAACCGGCGAGGCGATGTTCGACGCACTCTTCGACCTCTTCGATGCTGAGGAGAACGTCGATGCATCAGTGGCCCTCTTCAAACAGCTCGCTGCTGCTAACGACAAGCTGATGAATGCCATTGAGAACAATCAGGAATCCCCAGTATTGGAAGAAGCACAGCAACTCTATGAGGATATCGTGGGCGCACTCGATAGTTATGAGTACACCGACAGCGACGTGGCCGACAAGCTCGCCGAGATCAACAAGATGCTCACCAAGATGCGCATGCCCAGCGAGGAAGAGTACAAGGATGCCAGCCCGCTGAATCCCGTAGACTTCACGAAGGTCATCGAGAACCCCGGCTATGAGAACGAGGACGATGGCACTCCTTCGGCCGACGGTTGGTTAGGAACTGCTGTAGGTACCAATGAGACTGGCCTGAATGCTGAAGTCTTTAACAACACCTTCGACGTTTATCAGGAGTTCTACGGCATGCCCGCCGGACAGTATGAGGTGTCAGTCCTTGGCTTCTACCGCTACAGCGGCGACGGCCCCACCTTCGACTACGCTGCATGGACCGAGGATCCCACTGCTAACAACAACGCACTGCTCTACGCCAACTCGAAGAGCGTGGCTCTGAAGCGACTCGCCGAGTTTGCCGACGGTGAACATGCTGGTGAGGACGACTGGGCTGAGGTAGCAGAAGGAAGCGGATACTATGTGCCCAACATGATGGCCACGGCCGGAATCTTCTTCACAGAGCAGGGCGACAATGTGCGCAACTACGTGAAGGCAATCGTCGGTGCCGACGGATACCTCCGCATCGGTCTGAAGAAGGATGTGGCTGTAAGCAAAGACTGGACGATCTTCGACAGCTGGCAGCTGATGTACTTAGGTGCAGCTGCAGGTATACCTGGCGACACAAACGCCGACGGAACAGTCGACGTGGCCGACATCTCGGCCGTCATCAGCCACATGGCCGGAACAGCTGACTACGGTGAAGCTGCCGACGTGAACGGCGATGGCTCCGTCGACGTGGCAGACATCTCCAACATCATCACCATCATGGCTGCGCAGGCCCGCCTGGCAAAGATGACCATCGAAGAGTAAGACAGACTGACGTCAATACTAACGCGAAAAGATCATTATCCAGGTTTTGAAAAACCATAGATAAACTATAGGAAAGAAGGGATCGGAGGCACGCAAAAGAGCCTCCGACCCCTACTTTTTGGTTTTACACCCCAACAGAAGAACACAATCACATGTCTTTTGGTAATAACGGCAAAAGCACATGGACCTTTTTGATGGTCTTGAAGACCGTCCACCGGAAATGAAAACAATGCAGCCCGCTTTTGAGGCTTATACAATAATATATATATATAAGAGGTTCAATAATAACTATTAAATACTAACACTATGAAAAGAAAAACAATTGCAACAAGGAAACGTCGATGGGCTGCAAGGGCCGTCTGCGGACTTCTCTTAGGAGCAACGGTGGCATCGTTCTCTGCATGCAGCGACGACGTGCTCACCGGCCAGCCGGAATGGCTCGGCAACAGCATCTACGAGCGGCTCCAGGAAGATGGCAACTACACCACCGTCTTGCGACTCATCGACGACCTCGACCAGCGAGAGGTGCTGGCCCACACGGGATCGAAGACCCTGTTCGTGGCCTCAGACTCTGCCTACCGCCAATGGTACGGACACAACGACTGGGGAGTGAACAACTACGAACAGCTGTCGAAAGCACAGAAGAAACTGCTGCTCAACAACTCGATGATTAACAACGCATACCTCATCGAGCTCATGTCTAACGTCTCAGGAACACCGCCCAAGGAGGGAATGGCCATGAGACGAGAGACCGCAACGAGCATCTACGACAGCGTCTACATCATGAAACCCTCGGAAATGCCGAATACAGAGGCTTGGGCAGAACTCAAGGCAAAGGGACGCGCAGTGCCGGTATTCAAGGATGCGACTTCGGCACCCATGATCCACTTCCTGCCGGCTTACATGCAGTACAACAACATCACGGGCGAAGACCTCGCCATACTTACCAACGGAAAGGCTTCGTCAATCTATGAGGCATGGGTCAACGGCAAAAGAGTGACCGAACGGGACATCACCTGCAAGAACGGATATGTACAGAAAGTGGACGGAGTGATAGAAAGCTCGCCCAACATGGCAGAAATCATCAGACAGCATCCCGTGATGTCAAGATGGAACGGACTGCTCGACCGGTTCTCGGCTCCTTATTACTATGCTACCGGAAGCCGTGAGTACAACCGAATCTACAACCGTGAAGACTCCGTCTACGTGCTGCGCTATTTCAGCCGGCGCTCCTACAACCCCAACACCGGTGTGGTGGGAGTCAACAATGTCATGCCCGACATGAAGACCGCCGTCAATGAGCTGCTCAGCTTCGACCCCGGTTGGAACCATTACATGTACTCTAACACTATGGACTACGACCTGCACTACGATGCCGGTGCCATGCTCGTGCCTACCAACCAGGCACTGGAGGAATGGTGGAACGACAAGGGACGTGACCTCCATGCAGAGTATAAGGAGTGGGACTCCATACCTAACAAGATTCTCTCCAAGCTCATCAACGTGAACATGCTGCCTACTTTCTCCGAGAGCGTGCCCTCGAAGTTCGGAAGCGTGCTCAACGATGCCAAGGAAGTGCTTGGCATCACTACCGCAGACGTCGACTCGTGCTTCATGGGATGCAACGGCGTGGTTTACCTTACCAACAAGGTGTTCACACCGGCAGAATATGCGTCAGTAACCTATCCCGCACTGGCTCACGAGTCCACCATGAGCATAATCTACTGGGTCATAGAGCATCATAATTTCCTGCCCTACCTGCTCTCTATGGACTCCCAGTACGCACTGCTCCTGCCCACCAACGAAGCAATGACGAAGTACATCGACCCGTCATCCTACTGGCTCACCACCAACGTCAAAGACTCGCTGGGCAACAGCACAACATACGAGTGGCCCCGACTCTCGACCTTCTATTATGACGGTAGCAAGTCGGATGAGAGCGAAAAAGTGCAGGCATGGCGATACACCGCCACTGCCGACGAGGATGGCAACCTCGAGCAGGGCATCATAGCACAGTCGACCGTCCTCGACCGCGACATCGTCGACTCACAGCTCAAGGACCTCATGGACCAGCTCATCATCGTCATACCCGACAAGACAAAGACCCTTGAGGACTACATTGCCGACGGCTACACGCTCTTCAAGAGTAAAGGCGGTACCATCCTCCGCGTCACCAAGGGCGACAACGGAAACCTTAACTTCGAGGGTGCCTGGCAGATGGAGCACAACAGCCACAAGATTGAGGCTACGGAGATGTTCCAGAAAGACAACGGACGCAGCTACGTCATAGAAGACCAGGTGCTCATGGGCAGCCGCAAGTCGGTTTACCAGATGCTGCGTGAACACGACGAGTATGCCGGCTTCCTGGCCCTTCTCCAGAGCAGCTACTGCAGCCTGCTGAAGCAGACGCTCAGCGGCGGCGGTACCAAGAAATACGTGCCGGCTGGCAACAACAACTACAACCTCAGTCTGCTTGATAACTATAACTATACGGTGTTTGTGCCGACGACGGCTTCCATCGAGAAGCTGCAGGAAGACAAGATCCTGCCCAGCGCATACGAGTTGCTCGACACCAAGACCAACACTATTCTCGACAGCATTTGCGAAGCAGAGGGATGGTATCCTCCCGAGGCTACCAAGTTGGAAAAGCAGAACCTTCTCAAGAGTGCAAAGACTTGTATGGAAAACATTATCAGTGACTTTGTGCGCTATCACGTCATGGACCGTTCCGTTGCCGTAGGACTGGCACCGGACCCCAACTCCAACAAGAACTATGAGTCGATGAAGCGTAACCCCGAGACCGGGCGCTTCTTCCCCATCCGTGTGGAGTACGACCAGACGAGCATTACCGTCACCGACGTAGAGGGAAACACTCAGAACGTAGTGACTACCCCTGGACTCTACAACAACATCTGCCGCGAATACTGGTATGAAGCGCTGGATAACAAAGGAAACAAGCTCTTCATGGGCAGCGATGCAGTGGTACACCTGTTGCAGCAGCCGCTCAAGTATGAGACCATGCGGCCTTGGCGTGAAGTCGTGGAAGAATATTTAAAGAACAATTAGGACTATGAAAATACTAAAATCCATCATACTTACGCTGGCCCTTCTCTTTTCGGTAGCTGCCAGCGCGCAGGACATCACGTCGGTTCACGGCACGGTGAGCGACGAAATTGGCGGACTGATGGGAGCCACGGTGTGCGAGATTGACGGCACGGGGCGTATCATCAATTCTGCCGTCACTGACCTCAATGGTAACTTCACTATGAAGGTGAAGAACTCCAAGGACAAGATCCGTTTCAGCTATGTGGGTATGACCACACAGACGCTGCCCATCAACAAGACCACCTACACCATCCACATGAAGAGCGCCACGACGCTGAAGGAAGTGACGGTGAAGTCAAAGAAGCGAGCCCAGGGTAACGGTCTTCCTATCCCTGAGCGAGAAATATCCTACGCAACCCAGACCATCTCCATGAAGGAGTTCGAGGGTCTGGGCATTACCTCCGTCGACGAGGCCCTTCAGGGCCGTATTGCCGGTCTTGACATTATCGGAAACTCCGGCGACCTGGGCTCTGGCTCCACCATGCGTCTGCGTGGTGTGTCATCGCTCTCCAGCCTCACCGACTCCAACCCCCTCATCGTGGTCGACGGAAACATCCGCGAGGTGAACCTTGACAACTTCGACCTTGCCGGAGCCAACAACGAGAAATTCGCCGAGCTGCTCAACATCAACCCTGAGGACATCGCCGAGATTCGCGTGCTGAAGGACGCTGCCTCATGTGCCACCTACGGTTCTCAGGGCGGTAATGGCGTTATCGAGCTGACTACGAAGCGCGGTGTGCGCGGCAAGCCGAAGCTCACTTACTCGCTGAAGCTCACTGGAACGTATCAGCCCAAGGGCTACGACCTGCTCAACGGTGACGACTACACGATGATGCTCAAGGAGGCTTACTTCAATCCCTCACAGGACGACAACGCCTCGAACATCAACGAGATTAACTATCTGGGTCCGGAGTTTGCCGACTACCTGCAGTATCGCGACAATACCGACTGGCGTGACGCTGTCACTCAGTGGGGTTTGCGCCAGAACCACTATGTCACCATCTCGGGTGGTGGTGAGAAAGCCTCGTTCCGTATAGGTGGCGGTTTCGACAATGAGACGGGTACGATGATCAAGCAGAAACTCAACCGATTCTCCACCCGTGTGGCCCTCGACTACAACGTCAGTGAGCGTATCCGCGTAAGCACTAACTTCGCGCTCACCTACACGAAGAACAAGATGAACTACGATGGTCTGCTGAGCATCGCCCAGAGGAAGATGCCCAACATGAGCATCTACCAGAAAGACCCCATCACAGGCCTTGACACCGATGTCTACTACACCATGCCGCGCACTGGAACCTACATCGGTTCTGAGGCGTTCAAGGACGACCAGCGCAACTACGTCAACCCGGTGGCCTCGGCCAATCTGGCACGTAACGACCGCCGTACCTATGACATGAGTCCCGAGCTGGTCATTAACTACCGACTGCTGGGCATCGACGAAGACCACCATCGTCTGGACTACCGCGGCTCGGTCTACATGAACATCTTCAACCAGTACGACGACAAGTTCTATCCCTCAGAGCTTACTCCCATTGCCTATAACAGCGGTGTGAACACCAGTTACAAAGGTTCTTCGAAGAGCGTTTCGTTCAACACCAAGCAGCAGCTCACTTTCACCCCTGCCTTTGCCAACAAAGACCATCAGGCCATGTTCATGGGCAAGTTCGAGCTGACCAGCGGTTCGAGCAACGGCCAGAGCACTGAGGCCAACGGACTGGCCACAGGCGTTGAGAATCCCTCTTCCGGCGGTCTTAACTATAAGCCCGGCTCCTGGTACAACCAGTGGCGCTCGATGTACTATACTTTCTCTACGCACTATGCTTATAAAGAGCGCTACGTGGCCGACTTCACCGTCCGTGTTGACGGTACCACGAAGTTCGGTCCCGGCAACCGCTGGGGATACTTCCCCTCTGTTTCTCTGAAGTGGATTGTCAGCGACGAGCCTTGGATGCAGAAGCTCAAGCCCGTCCTTTCCATGTTTGCTATCCGTCCGGGTTGGGCACTTGGTGGTAACCAGCCCAACCAGAACTACCTATACACGTCGAAGTATGGCTCTACCGACCGCTATATCGACATGAACGCTATGGCCCCGCTCAACATCCGTCTTACCGACCTGAAGTGGCAGAAGAAGTCGGAGTTCAACGGCGGTATCGACCTGGCGTTTCTTGACGACCGAGTGAGGCTGACCATTGAGGGTTACTACGCCACGGTCACCGACATGCTCATGGCCAATTACCGCATACCCTCGAACGCCGGCTTCCTTACGGTGCCCTACCGCAACTCGGGTAAGATGCGCAACTCCGGTTGGGAGTTCCACATTTCTACCAACAGGTTTATCAAGAGCGGCAAGTTCTTCATGGACATGAACGTCAACTTCGGTAACAACCGCAACGAAATCATCGAGATGGACGAGTACGTGCTCAACAACCTCAACTCCACCTACGGCTATGAGAACGGCGAGTGGCTGCGCCGTGTGCAGCTTCACAACCCGTTCGGCGCCATCTACGGCTTTAAGTTCAAGGGCGTGTTCACCCACAACTACAGCACCTTTGTCAACCTGAAGCTCACCGATGAGGAGTACCAGCAGTTCACTCAGGGCACCCTGCCCGACGAGTGGTACCGCGAGCACGGCTGGAAGAAGCAGCCCTACTCGGCTCCCGTTGCCGTCAATGAGAAGGGCGAGTTGGTCCGCGACGGTAACACCGGCGACCCCGTCCGTCTGATGTACAACTACACCAACGATGCCTCAGGTAAGAACTACCGCTTCAACGGTGGTGACGCCATCTACGAAGATGCCAACTACGACGGCCAGATCAACGCCCTCGACATCTGCTACCTCGGCTCGTCGCTGCCCAAGCTCACCGGTGGCTTCGGATTCTCGTTCAACTATGGCGAGTGGCGTCTCAACACCCAGTTCACCTACCGTGTAGGCAACAAGATTCTGAACATGGCCCGTCTGAACCTCGAGTCGATGATGTACAACGACAACCAGGCCCAGGCCGTGAACTACCGTTGGCGCAAGGAGAGCGACGTGACCGTTATCCCACGCGCTATGCACGGTAAGAACACCGCCTACAACTCGCTGGTCTCCGACCGCTATGTCGAGGACGGCTCTTACCTCCGTATGAGTTACGCTCAGCTGTCCTACGCCATCAACAAGAAACACCTGAAGTGGATAGGCCTCAACCGCATATCCATGTATGCTTCTATCAACAACCCCTTCGTCATCACGAAGTACTCAGGCGTAGACCCCGACATCGTGCAGGGCGGATATGACCCCGCTATCGACAACGCTCAGACGCCGCGCTCCAGGAGCTACACGCTGGGTCTGACGGTGGACTTCTAAGAATGAAGAATGAAAAGTGAAGAATGAAGAATGAAGAATTTGCTACCGCTTTAGAAGACTAAGCTTTCAAGCTTTGCATCATCAACGCGGAACCAAAAAAACAATAGAATTATGATTAATCAGATAATAAAGAACAATATGGAAAGAAGTTTGAAAAT